>CAZXBZ010000292.1:0-5115 GCA_964639135.1 uncultured Solibacteraceae bacterium
AGTTCCATCGAGGGCGCCGCGATCACCGCGGTCCGCATCGAGGGAGTTTCCCACGAGTTCAGCTCCATCAGCGGCGTTGTCGAGGACGCCACCGACATCATCCTGAACCTGAAGCAGATTCCGTTCAAGATGACGACGGACGCCACCAAGACGGTCTATCTCCGCGTCGATCAGCCAGGCGAAGTTTTCTCGGGCCAGATCGAGACGGGGCATGATGTCGAGGTGCTGGATCGCAACATGCACATCGCCACCGTCGGCGAGGGCGCTTCATTGCAGATCGAAATGCGCCTGAAAGTAGGCCGTGGTTATGTCTCCGCGGAGCGCAACCACGAGGAAGACCTGCCGCTTGGGTATATTCCGATCGATTCCGTCCATTCGCCTGTCCGCAAGGTGAACTTTTCCGTGGAAGCCGCCCGTCTTGGGCAGGTGACCGATTACGATAAGCTCACGCTGGAAGTCTGGTCGAACGGAGCGATTTCTCCGCAGGATGCCATTGGGCAAGCGGCCAAGCTGCTCAAGGATCACATGTCCATCTTTATCAACTTCGAGGAAACTCCCGATGTTGAGGAAGAGCGGACGGAGCGGGCCATGGACCAGATGAATGAGATCCTCGGCCGCTCGGTGGATGAGCTCGAACTCTCGGTTCGTTCCTATAACTGCCTGAAGAACGCAAGTATCCAGAACATCGCGGACCTGGTGCAGAAGAGCGAAGCGGAAATGCTCCGCACCAAGAACTTCGGCCGCAAGTCGCTGAACGAAATCAAGGAGATCCTCTCCGGTCTCGGGCTCAGCTTCGGAATGAAATTCGATTCCCAGGGCCGGCTGCTGACCCCGGGTGGAACGCCGGTGAACCCCGTCGAGGCCCCGGCAATGGGCTTTGGCTCCGCTTTTGACGAGCCCGAAGCGGAAGACTTCAAATAGGCTGCCGCGCGGCGGGCCACCCAGAGGTGATTTTCCATGAGACACAGAGTTGGCGGATATAAATTAAAGCGCGACAAAGATCAGCGCCAAATGCTGCTGCGCAACCTCGTTACCGCTGTCGTTGAGCGCGACCGCATTGTCACCACGATTACGAAAGCCAAGGCTATCCAGCCGCTGGTGGAAAATATGGTGACTCTGGCAAAGAAGGATACCCTCGCCAGCCGCCGTCAGGCCGCGGCCTTCCTGCTTACCCCCGACGCCGTTAAGCGTCTTTTTGACGAGGTGGGCTCTAAATTCGGCCAGCGCGCGGGTGGCTATACGCGTATCGTGCGGGTGGGCCCGCGTAAGGGCGATGGCGCTGAAATGGCGATTATCGAGTTCGTCGGCACGGCGCTCGTGAAGCGCGCCGCCGAGAGAGCCAAGCGCCGCGAAGAGCGCCTGGCGGCGCTTCGCGAAGGAAAAGAAGCCGAGGAATAGCCGGCTTCGATACGGTTTCGAACCTCGAATAGGAACGCCCGCCGCCATCGGTTCCAGATGGCGGCGGGCGTTTTTTGTGCGCGAGAGGGTCCTAGAAGGTTACCCCGGCGCCCACCGTGAACTGGTTCTGGCGGAACATCCCGGAAGCGTCCATGCCTTGGAAAAGCCGGGGATTCGGCGCGATCGTCTGGCGGAAATCCACCCTGGCGTGCCAGCGTTCGCTTACCTGCACCCGGACGCCCGCGCCGTAGTTGAGCCCGGGCCGCACCGTGTTCACTCCGGAATCAAACCCCGCGCCCGGAGGATAAAACATCACAAGTCCGCCTCCACCCGCCAGGTAAGGGCGAATTTTCGAGCCATCAGGCGTCGCGTGCAGCAGCATGTTGTACATTGCCTGCCCTACCGCGGTGCCGTGATCGAGCAGGTTCTGCCCCGCGAGGTCCACCTTCACGTTTGCCCTTGAATAGGAAAACGAGAGGTCGTGCGAAATAAAATCGCCGGCGTTCAGTGTCAGCCGGGGAACGAACATGAAGCCGCTTCCCATCGTAACCTGTGAGGGGTTCTCCGAGCCGTCCTGGCTCTGGACGGAGAGTGTTCCAGCCTTTCGCTTACCAGCATCGGCAAAACCAAAGCCCACGCCAAAATCGATTCCCTCCGCGAAGGTCATCGCCGTGCCGCCGCAGAGCAAAATCGCGATGGCCAGCATTTCACGCCATTTTCGAACAAACATCAATGATTCCCCCTGATATTTCTAAGCCAATAACAGGGATGCCCGTCCAATTGGCTTCGTTTCGTGGAATGCCCGCCGGCGTCGCGCGATCAAAGCAGAATCACATGGAGTTCACCGGGCCCGTGGACTCCGCGAACCAGAATTTGCTCAATGTCGGCCGTCCGGCTCGGCCCCGTGATCAGCACCATCGAGCTTGAAACGTCCGCGGGCTTCGGCACGCGGGTTAAGAGTTCATCCAGTCCGCTCAGCAGCGTTTCGCGCGCCACCACGGCGATGTGGATCGGGGGCAGGAGCGAGACAAGGCGGGCCTCCGCCACGGAAGACAGCATCACGAGCGTGCCGGTATCGGCCAGTGCGTAATCGGCGGAAGTGATCCCGATGGCGCGCGTGGCCGCTTCGCGCCGCAAAGTGTCGAGGTCCGTCACGCCGGATAGTACGCCGGGCATTGAGACAATGCCCAGCTCGGCCAGCAGAGGCGCGTTCGAGGCGATGGCGTCCCGGCCCGCGAGAAGCCGCCGCGCATGGGCGATTGCGTCCTCGGGGGACGGGGCGTCGAAGGTGGTGGCGTTCAGATCTTCAAGCGCCCTCAGGAACCGGGAGCTTCGTTCCCCGGCGGAAACTTCCGGGATGACGATGCGGGCCGGGGGCGGCGTAGCCACGGCGTCGTCCGGCTGGCGTCCCAGCGCGGAACGGATCGCGGTAAGAATGGCGTCCTTGCTCATCGCGGTGAACCTGGAGGAGCCGGGGAACTCGATGTGCCGTCTGGCGCGAGCCGCTGACTCATTGTCCTTCTCCCTCCTTCCGCCGCTCTCTCCACATCTGCCGGAAACTCTTGGAGGCGAACCGGGGAAGGTCGCGCTGCGATAACCACCCCTTCACGGGTCCCAGGTTCATAAACCAGGGCAAGTCATGCACCCAGCCGTCGTTGTCGGCGTCCGGCGTAACCCAGCTCCCAGCCGCGCCGGCCATCTCGTAGAGACGCGGGTTCGCCATCACTTTCGCCCATGCTTCGAAGCCGAGTTTCTCCAGCTTCTCCTGGCCTTTGCGGGCCTTTGATTTCTCGATGTCGGAGCGCAACTCGAGCAGCAGGCGGGGAATCTCGATCTTCACGGGGCACACCTCGCCGCAGGCGCCGCACAGGCTGGAGGCGTGAGGCAGCCAGGGGTTTTTGTCGAGTCCCTCCATCTGGGGTGTCAGTACGGCGCCGATCGGTCCGGAATACACGCCAGGGTAATTGTGGCCGCCGATCTTGCGGTAGACGGGGCAGATGTTCAGGCACGCGCCGCAACGGATGCAGTAGAGCGCTTGCCGCTTATCGGCGTCTTCGAGCACCCGTGTCCGTCCGTTGTCCAGGAGGACGACGTAAAGCTCCTCGGGTCCGTCGATCTCATCGGCCCGGCGAGGTCCGCTCAAGATGGATGTATACACGGTCAGAGGCTGGCCGGTGGCGCTCCGTCCAAGCAGCTTCAGAAATGTGGCCAGATCCCGCGCGCGGGGAATGAGTTTCTCAATTCCCGCGATGGCGATATGCACTTTGGGAGCGGTCGTGGAGAGCCGTGCGTTCCCCTCGTTTTCCACCAGCACCACGGAACCGGAATCCGCCAGCAGAAAGTTCGCGCCGCTGATTCCGATATCCGCTTCCAGGAACTTCCGCCGCAGTACCTCCCGGGCGATCTGAGTTTGCTTTTCGGGCTCTTCCTCTCGCGGACGGTCAAGTTTCTCCTCGAACAGATCGGCCACCTGGTAGCGAGTCATGTGTAGCGCCGGCGCCACGATGTGGTAGGGCCGGTCGTGCGAAAGCTGCAGGATATATTCGCCGAGGTCCGTTTCCACGGGCTCGAGATCGTGTTCCTCCAGGTGGCGGTTGAGGTGGATCTCCTCGGAGGTCATGGATTTGGATTTGACGA
Source organism: uncultured Solibacteraceae bacterium (assembly GCA_964639135.1). Lineage (GTDB taxonomy): Bacteria > Acidobacteriota > Terriglobia > Bryobacterales > Bryobacteraceae > JACTMJ01. Next base: position 4,036 of record CAZXBZ010000292.1, read on the forward strand.
TCACTTTCGACCGGCGGCGTTTCGCGAGGCCGAGCACGAAATCGACCACCTCTTTCCCGTCCCGGCACCAGACCGTCTTGCCGCCCCTCGCTTCGAGGTTGCGTTCAAACTCTTCGAGATAGTGGTCGAGATGCTCGATCGTGTGGCGCTTCAGGTCATTGGCCTGCTGGCGCAATTCCTGGTAATCGGGGAGCGCGCTGGCCGATACCGTACTTTTCCGCTTATCAACAAGACGGCCGGTTGCCGTGTAGACCGCCAATTGCAGGTTGGCATCCGCCAGTGTCGGACGCAGTTTCGGCTGAATGTCGGCGATCTCTTTCATCCCTGGCCCTCCGTCGATGCCAGCACTTCGGCGAGGTGCAGCACCCGAACCGGCAGCCCGTCCCGTCGGATTGCCCCTTCGATCTGCATCAGACAACTTGAATCGATCGAGACCACGGCGTCTGCTCCCGTCCTCTCGATGCTCTGAGTTTTTGTCCTGGCGATCGCTCCCGAGAGTTCGGCGAACTTCACGGCGAAAGTGCCTCCAAAACCGCAGCACTCCTCGGCGGTATCCATCTCCACGAGATTGAGGCCTCTTACGTGCTTCAGGAGCCTCCGCGGGCCGTCCTTGATGCCCAGTTGCCGGAGCGCGTGGCAGGAGTCGTGATAGGTTACCTTTCCGTTCCAGGTGGCGCCCACGTCCTCCACCTTGGCCACCTCGGTCAGAAATTGAGAAAATTCCCAGATGCGCGGCTCCAGCGCGTGCGTCTTTGCGAGCATCACGGGGTCGTCGCGGTATAGCTCCGCGATGTGGTGGTTACACATGGAGGTGCAGCTTCCGCTCGGCAGCACCACGTATTCGGCGTCCTCGAACACGTTGAGGAAATGGGACGCCACGGTTCGCGCTTCGTCTCGGAATCCGCTATTGAACGCGGGCTGTCCGCAGCATGTTTGCGCCTCGCGGAACTCAACCTCGTACCCCAGCCGTTCAAGCACTTCCGTCATGGCCATCCCCACGCGCGGGAATAACTGGTCGATCAAGCAGGTGACGAAGATGCTGACACGCGTAGCCATGAAAGCACGATTCTAACAGAGGGC
>CAZXBZ010000293.1:0-5084 GCA_964639135.1 uncultured Solibacteraceae bacterium
CGCGTGGACGCCGAACACGATTCTCTGGGGTGAACCCGGCGTGGAGATCTATCTCACGTTGTATGGGACTGGATGGTCTTCAGGAGAGCCGGAGGGCGTTTACGTTATGCTCGGCGATACCAGGATCGCGCCGGAGTATGCGGGCCGGCAGGGCGGTTTCGCGGGGCTGGACCAGGTGAACGTTCGTCTCGATACGCTGCCTGGAGCCGTGGTGGATCGCCTTGCCGACCGTGCCGCGCCCATTGCGGTCTGTACGCCGGATGCCTGCTCCGAACGGCTTGAGGTGCGCATCGAAAAATCTTCCAACGCGATGGCCGCGCCATAAGAAAACGGGACGCCCGCCATGGAGCGTCCCGTTGCGTTCGGAGCAGGGAACGGCGCTGACAGCAAGCGATTAGACCGGCTTGTCTTGCGCCTTGTAGTTCTTCGGGTCGAAGTATTTTGTCCGGCCTTCACGATAGGCCAGCACCGCGCACGTGATGACGGCCTGCGCGCAGGCGGCGGTTTCCACCGGCAGCGTGGGTGTTTGCCGCGTCCGCATGCAGCTTAGGAAATTCGAGACGTGCGTCACCATGGAATCGGATTGAGTGACCGGGATGCGGAAAGGCTCGGAGCCCCACTTGCTCTTGTAGGCGTCATTGATGACGCGCTCTTCCGGTTTTATGGTGATGTAGTCCGTCCGGCCTTCGAAGCGGCCGTCTTCCACCATGACGATGGTGCCCTCGTGGCCGCGAATCGTGCCCGGAATGTGCTGGGCATTGGCCATGCTCGAAGTGAGCACCAGGGAGTGCCCGTACTTGTGGCCTGGCCCGCCGGGGTAATCGGCGATGAGGTGGAAGGTGTCCGGCACTTCACGCTCGTCGCGGAATACAAAGATGCCGCCGCCGGCGCTTACCTTGCTCGGGAACTGAGGCTCTCCCCAGCAGACGTTCATGGGCGCGGCCACGTGGAAGAAAAGGTCCGTCGCGATGCCGCCCGAATAATCCCAGTACTTCCGGAAGCGGAAAAAGCGGTCGGCGTCGTACTTGCGCTCGGGCGCCGATCCGAGCCACATGTTCCAATCGATGTAATCCTCGCCCTTCCCGGTTGGTCCCGCGTTGGGGTCGATCCGGCCGTTCCATTCGCCCTGCACTGAATTGCGATGGTACGAGCCCTGGCTCATGATCATCTCGCCGATCATGCCGTCCGCGATGGCTTTTTTCGCGCGATGCCACTGGTCCGACGAGGTTGTCTGCGAACCCACCTGCAGGACGCGCTTCGTTTCGCGCACGGTTTGCACAAGCCGCCGGATTTCATCGAGCGTATGGCACATCGGCTTTTCGAGGTAGACGTCCTTGCCGGAATCCATCGCTTCAAGGGCCATCTTCGCGTGCCAGTGATCGGGCGTCGCGACAATTACCGCGTCGATATCTTTCCGCGCGATAATCTCCCGGTAATCGAGATAGCCGTCGCACTTGTGGGCTTCCTTGTTGGCGTTCACGCGTTTCTGATAAACGTCGGCTACCGCCATGATCTGAGCGTTGCTGATGTCCTTGCCGACCCGCGCAAAAACGTTTCCAACGTAGGTTCCCCGGCCGCCCACGCCCAGGACTCCGACGTTGATGCGGTCGTTCGCGCCGACCACGCGCCCTCCGCTCATTTTCTTGGGGTTTGCCCTCGCGACGCCGGTAATGCCGAGGGATGCGCCGACCGCGGCGGCCCCGCGAAATAAATCACGCCGATTCACGGAATGTTCATTCATGTCTTGATTCTCGTACCGTGGGGTTGGAATTGAAACGTCGCACCGATTATATCGAAATAAATCTGGAACGGGATGAGCGCGCGCGGCCGCGCGGCTTTCAGAATGAAGCGAGCCACGATGCGCCGCGGAAGGCCAGTGCGGGGCGTGCTCTTCGCGGAGACTATTCGAGGCGCCCGGCCATGCGCCGGGGGAAGGCCTGGCTATCGAAGATGTGCTCGCGGGTTATCCGCCGCGCGCCCCACTCGAGACGCAAGTCGTTGCTCACTTCATCGAGCATTTCGAGCGTTACCTGCTTTGAAGACGACGCGAATGCCGTCAGCAACAGGTTGTCGGATACCGAATTGATAATACGCGGGATGCCCTGAGTGCGGACGTGGATTTCGGAGATGACGGGTCCTGGGAAGACGTGCTCCGGATCTTCGCAGCCCGCTGTTGCCAGGCGCGAATAAACATATTGCCGCGTATCGGCCTCTTCGAACGCCCGCAGCGTGCATCGTAAGGCTACCCGCTGCTTTAGCTGCCGGTAGGCGGGGTCGTCGAGAATCTTGTCGAATTCAGGCTGCCCGGCCATGATGATTTGCAGCAGCTTGCCCGCGCGATTCTCCAGGTTTCCGAGCAGACGGATCTCCTCCAGCACTTCCCAGCTCAGGTTCTGGGCCTCGTCCACAATAAGGACCGTGGTACGGCCTTCGCGCGTGTTCTTCAGCAGAAATTCGTTCAGCGCCAGCAGCACCTGTGTCTTCGCCGGCGGATTGCACCTCAGGTCGAGGTCGTAATTCACCAGTTCAAAAAACTCGGCAACCGTGAGCCGCGAATTGAAGATTGTGGCGAAATCGAATCGGTTCTGCGTGAGAAAATCTCGAAGGCATTCGAGCAGCGTGGTTTTCCCCGTCCCCACTTCTCCCGTCAGCGCAATAAAGCCCTTGCGGCTTTGCACGCCGTACGTCAGGTTGGCGAGCGCTTCCTCATGCTGATTGCTTCTGTAGAGGAAAACGGGGTCGGGCGTCAGGTTAAAAGGATTTTCCTTAAAACCGAAGAACGCGTTATAAAGACTGCTCATTTTGGATGGAAACTCGTTTTCGGCCCGGTTCGCGCGCATCTTTCGGCACAAAAATACGCGCTGCCGGGCTACTCCAGTATAACGCTATCCCTATGTTAACCATAGGTTTCCATATATTTAGAGCGCGGGTGGCCGTTGAATTGGATCACGCAAACCCGCGAAATGGTACCGCGGCCTTGGCGTTCATTCACCGGATGGAAGCCGGATGCTCCAGCAGCGAGTTATCGAATCGCCGAACGCCATACGAATCACGAATACAGGGATGCCTCATCGGGCGGCGTGGATTCGCCGCGCGGCGGGTATTCGTGACGGGTTCTGGTTTCCCCGTGAATGGGGGTCCATCCATCCAATCCATCCTCGCCGGGAGCACTCACCCTTGGGGGGGGAGGGGAGAGCCTCAGTTCGAACCTGGAGGATCCAGGGAAGCCGTTCTGGCGTTGTTTGCCGCGCCGCGGAATGGCCCGCTCGGGTATCGTCGAATCCGTGAAGCGTGGCCTGCCGCCGCGCGCCCGCTGTTTTCCGCCCGACAACAAACGAATGGACCAGGGAGCCGTCTTTCGCCCGCACGGATATCTTCATCTCGGTTGCGGTTGCCTCCACTTTGGCTAACTGGTCCTGGCCCAGAACGAGGATGGGGAAGTGATTTCCGTGCTCGCCCGGAGCGATCACCGAGAAGCGGTGTTGGTGGCCGCCGATGGCCAGATCGAAGCCCGAGCGGTTCGCCCAATCAGTCCAGCGGTCCGTGTCCTTACCCACGTAGCCCCAGCGCGGCTGGTGCAGCATCAGGATGCGAAACGGCGCATCCGCCAAACGCTTGCTCTCGCGGGTGTGTGCCTCCAGCCATTCGAGTTCCCGCTCGCGATAGGGCGCGAAAGCGTTCAACTGGCTGTAGACATTGGTGTTATCCGGCTTATCCTCCCCGGTATCCACCACCACCGCGTGTACGGGGCCGATATCCCGCGCATAGTAAAACCGCCCCTCTTCGATAGGTACGTACGATCGGAATTCGCGCGCGAACGGCCCGCGGGTCTCGTGGTTGCCTCGGGCGTAGAGCAACGGAGTGGTCGCTCCGATGCCTTGCGCCACTGGGTCGAGAAACTTCGCGAAGATCTGGTCTTCGTTTTCCGCCGTGTTGACGACATCGCCCAGGTGAATCAGAAAATCGGCGGTCTTCCAATCCGCCAGCTTCATCAGCGCGCCGATGCGCGCCGTGTCTTCGTGCGTGTCGGTGATGGCGTAGAACGTTGCCGACGGGCGCGAGCGGTCGAAGGTGGTGAACGCCGAGACCGGGCTCATGATGGAGAGCCCCTTATCCGGCCAGTAGCCTTTCAGCTTTATCACCCTCGTGGAAACCACGCGGAACTTGTACGTCTGGCCCGGTTTGAGCCCCGTAATGTGGACCGTGTGGAAAACGCCCACCGGCAGCATGCCGTCTTTCTGATTGATCGCTTCCGTATCGGGCTCGCCGATGCCGTAGAGCACCTTGGAATGGCAAGGCGTATCGGTGGACCAGGTGATGGTGGCGCTGGTTTCCGTGGGGGCGATGATATACGGCCCGTGCGTAATCACCGGCCGGGTATCGTAAACAACGTAGGGTTCGGCGGCCACGCCCACATTGGGCGGCTGGCCCTCGCGCGTCGGGTGGATATCCCGCGCGGATGCCTGCAGGCAGAATAATAGCGCGATCAATGCAAGCAGCGCGGACTTTCCAGGCACCGGAATCATGAGCCGCCTCCCTTCTGGAATGGTAGGACTTTCCAGAATAATACGCCTATTCCGAACGGCGTGGGAGGCCGAGGGGCACTGCCGGCGCCCCAGCGGAAACATTCTACTTTGCCCGCGATGGGAAGTTTTTGCCTTGCGCTGACGGACCGGGGCGGAACGGCAAGATCCCGCCGAGACACATTGCCACGAGCAGCCACGTTCCGGGCTCGGGCACGGCTTCCGTTCCGGTATCGCGAACTGTCCACACAAAATTTGAAGGAGCCGGCTCCACGGAGAACACCACGGCATCGTTGAAATTGAAGTCGGGCCCGTACGCTGTGTAGCTGAGGGTATAAGATTCCGGAGTCATGAAATATTCTCCGGGCGGCACGGGATCACCCCGGTTACCAGTGATTGGGTAAGGCTCAAGCTTAACAATCGTCCAGGTAACGCTCTCCCCCGATGCGAGACTCAGGTATACAACCGAGGGGCCGAACTGGGGGAATCCGTCGGCGGCCCACAAGTCACTCGTGTCCAAATTAGCTCCCGCTAGGAAGAGGAAAGGCGCTGTCTGTTAGG
>CAZXBZ010000294.1:0-5075 GCA_964639135.1 uncultured Solibacteraceae bacterium
CGGAGGTAATCGTGATACCCCGCTCCTGCTCCTGCTCCATCCAGTCCATGGTGGCGTTGCCTTCATGGACCTCGCCCACCTTATGGGTGCGACCGGTGTAGTAGAGAATCCGCTCCGTGGTGGTGGTTTTACCGGCATCGATGTGGGCCATGATGCCGATATTGCGAATCTTCGATAGAGGTACTTGCCGAGGCATACGGATTTCAGCTACTTTCCGGCGCTACCAGCGATAATGCGCGAAAGCCTTATTGGCCTCGGCCATGCGGTGGACATCGTCTTTCTTCTTAATGGCTCCGCCACGCAGCGCGGCGGCGTCCATGAGTTCATTCGCGAGGCGCTGCGTCATGGTCTTTTCGCTCCGCCTGCGGGCATTGCCGATAATCCAGCGGATCGCCAGACTGGTGCGCCGGTTCTGCGGCACTTCGATCGGCACCTGATAGTTCGCGCCACCGACGCGGCGGCTCTTTACTTCGAGAGCCGGTTTACAGTTCTCGACGGCCTTGCGAAAGATCTTCAGCGCTTCATCTCCGCCCTTCTCTTCCACCGCGTTCATGGCGCCGTAGAAAATGCGGCAGGAGGTATTCTTCTTGCCATCCCACATCATGGAGTTGATGAACTTCTCCACCAGGGTGGAGTTATAGACCGCGTCGGCGGCCATCTCGCGAACTTCGGCTCTTCTTCTACGCGCCATGAGATTCCTCCGCTTAGGACTTGGGCCTCTTCGCTCCGTATTTTGACCGGCTTTGCTTCCGGTTCGCCACTCCCGCCGTATCCAGCGTGCCACGAATGATGTGATATCGGACGCCGGGAAGATCCTTCACGCGGCCGCCGCGAATGAGCACAATGGAGTGCTCCTGCAGATTGTGGCCGATGCCGGGAATATAGGAAGTGACCTCGATCTGGTTCGTCAGGCGGACACGAGCCACCTTCCGCAAGGCCGAGTTCGGTTTCTTCGGCGTGGTGGTGTAAACGCGGGTGCAAACCCCGCGGCGCTGCGGACACGATTGCAGCGCGGGGCTCTTGGTCTTGATGACGGGGGCCTTACGGCCTTTGCGCACAAGCTGCTGAAACGTAGGCACAAAATCTCCTGAATAAAACGACGGCGTTTTCCGCGGTAATTACCGGACGGTCGCCCGCCTCTCACCCCTCCCGGAAGAGCAGGCAGGCACATGCCAAACACAATATCGCGACGCCGGCAACCGGCCGAATCCGATTGGGGCTCCCGCGAAAGTGTCTGTTTGGATCGGTCTTTAGAGGACGCCCGCCAAAAGCGACAACCGCTTTCGCGCATCCTTTTGCCCTTACTCAGGCCACGGCGTGAAATCCGGGGAGTAGCGGGGCGAAGTTTCCGGCCGGGCCGGTCAGGCATCCGTCTCTTGCGATCGGGACTCACAAACCGGGGGTAGCACGGCGTCTAACGAACAACCAAACCTTCCCAAGTTAACGCGGCGCGTTTCGCTTATCAAGAGTATCTTCCATTCAAATAACAACTTTCCGTCCGTGCCCGCCGGCGACAAAGCTATTCCGCCGCGCTTATCCCGCCAGCCCAGGATAGCCGCCAAGAGTGGGCGCCAGCCGGACCGCGCGCACGATCGCCCGGCCCACCGCTTCGGAGGCCGCCACGCCGAGGGCAATCAGCCCGGCTTTGCGATCGCCCGCGCTCGCGGCGATCACCAAATCGCCGTCCACCGTGGTATGCACGGGTGAAATCGCATTCGTCATACCGATTTGAGCCAGTTGCGCCAGTTTGCGGGCTTCCACACTCCCGAGCCGCGCATTCGTCACGACGACCACGAGCGTGGTGTTTTCTCCCGCGGGAGGAGGACCGGCGGGAGCATCCCTCCGGCCCAGGCGTCCTTCGATCAGCAGCCTGGAGGCATCGGCGAACTCCGAAACGCTTTTCGAGAGCCGGGCTCCGGCGACGATGCCGCCCGTGGCCGGATCCCTTACGTCCCCGTAGGCATTTACCGCCGCGAGCGCGCTCACCATCACTCCCGCGTTTTCCCCGCCAAGATTCACCGTGGCGGAGCCCACGCCCGATTTCATCGCGAACGCCGCTCCTCTCGCCTTGCCCACGGTCGCTCCGGTCCCCACGCCCACCGCGCCTTCGAGCACCGCGTAATCCGTGGCCGCCTCGCAGGCAACCATGCCCATTTCCGCGTCGGGTCGAATATTGCTCTTGCCGATACCGAGGTCGTAGAGGATGGCGGCCGGCACGATGGGAACCCGGGCGTGCGAAGTCTCAAAGCCGATTCCCTTTCGTTCGAGGAGATTCCGGACGCCCGTGCCCGCCGCGAGGCCGAAGGCGCTGCCCCCCGCCAGACAAATCGCATGGATGCCGCCCGCGACATGGCCTGGATCCATCACGAAGAATTCCGCCGTGCCCGACGCCGAGCCGCGCACGTCGTATCCGGCCGCGGCGGGGCGATCAAACAGCACAACCGTGCAGCCGGTGAGCGCATCCAGATTCGTGGCGTGCCCCACGCGGATGCCGGGAATATCGGTAAGGCCCTTCAATTTGATCTCTTTACAAACTCTATTCTGCTCCGGAATCCCGTTCGATACTATGGTAAGAATATTCCGATGTGCGGAGAAGTCGCGCTTGCTCGATTTTCTTAAAGGCCCGGTTCAGGCGGTCCAGGACGTTTTCGTCCTCGGCGGCAAGGCGATTGGAAACACCTTCCGGCGGCCTTTTTACTGGTCCGACCTGTTCGTGCAGATGGACATCATCGGTGTGGGAAGCCTGCCGATCGTGATTCTCACGGGCTTTTTCAGCGGGGCGGTCATGGCACTGCAAATGTCGAAGGCCCTTGCGACCTACGGCGCGAAGGAACAGACGGGGATGGTGGTGGCGATCACCCTTGTGAGGGAACTAGGCCCGGCGCTTACCTCGCTCATGGTGGCGGGCCGGAATTCATCCGGAATGGCGAGCGAACTCGGGTCCATGAAAGTGACCGAGCAGATCGACGCAATGCGTGCGCTGGGACCGGATCCGATTCAGAAGCTGGTGACGCCGCGCATGCTGGCCACCGCCATCACGCTGCCGCTGCTGACGATCATCGCGGATTTCGTCGGCATTCTTGGCGGATACCTGGTGGCAATCAGCACGCTCGGGATCACCGGAACTCAATTCTGGACGAGCGCCTGGCAGGCCCTGGCCTACTCCGATATCGCCCAGGGGCTGGTAAAGCCTTTTGTCTTCTCCTTCGCGATCTCGCTAATCGGCTGTTATTACGGGCTGAACACCACGGGCGGCACGCAGGGAGTAGGCCGGGCGACGACGCAGGCCGTGGTGGTGGCATCGGTGCTTATTTTCGTCCTCACCTTCTTCATCACGAAACTATTCGTGGGCCAGGTTTATTAAACGATGAGCGAGCGGCAACCCATACTCGAGTTCGACCACGTCACGGTGTCGTTCGGCGACTCGGCCGTCCTCGACGATCTATCGTTCCTGGTGCGAGAGGGTGATTCGAGAATCATTCTCGGCGCGGCCGGAAGCGGCAAGAGCGTTCTGATGAAAACGGCTCTTGGCCTCATCAAACCGGACGACGGCAGGGTAAAGATTTTCGGCGAGGACACCTCTAATCTCAGCGAAACACAGTGGTTTGAGGTGAGGCGCAATCTGGGCGTGCTGTTCCAGGAAGGGGGGCTGTTCGATTCGCTGACGATCGAGGAGAACGTGGCCTACCCCTTGAACAACAGCCGCGCCAAGAAGCCGGCGGAAAGCGAAATCCATTCGCGCACGGTGGAGGCGCTGGAGTTCGTCGAGCTTGGCGGAACGCTGGAGAAAGTGCCCTCGGAACTCTCGGGCGGCATGCGGCGGCGGGTGGGCATCGCGCGCGCGATGGTGACGAACCCCGCACTGACGCTCTACGATTCGCCAACGGCGGGCCTCGACCCGATCACCTCCTACACCATCGTGGCCCTGATCGCCAAGGAGCGCCGGATGCACAACACCACGACGATGATCGCGACGCACCGGTACCAGGATGGACACTTTCTGGCCAACTATACATACAACGACAAAACGCACCGGATTGAACCGGTGACGAGTGACGGCGGCGACGCGGGCACGCGCTTCTGGGTGATGCGCGAGGGCCGTCTCGCTTTTGAAGGAACGCAATCCGAGTTGGAGCGAACCACCGACTCCTATGTCAGAAATTTTGTAAAGCCCCGGGTTAGAACTTATGGCGAATAAAGGCAAGGTACGCTGGGCTCAACTGCGCGTCGGCGTCATGGCGATCGCCGCGATGGCGATCCTCGGAACATTGATCTTTCTGCTAACGAGCGGCGGTTCGTTATTCCGCAATATGGTTTCGGTTTACACCTTCATGGGAGATACCGGAGCCATGGCTCAAGGCTCGCCGGTCCGGCTGAACGGCATCGTGATCGGCAGCGTGAAAGACGTAAGGCTCTCCGGAGACAAGTCCGCGGGCCGGGCGATTCGCATTGAACTCAAAATCTACGAGGATATGCTGACGCACATCCCGGTGGATTCCACCGCGTTTATCTCCGCGGAGAACATGCTTGGCACCAAATACATCAACATTACGATGGGCCAATCCCCGGAAACCGTAAAGGCGGGCGGCGAGGTGAAGGCCAGGCAGGTGGAAGGCTTTGACGAAGTAGTAGCCTCGAGCTACGACCTGCTGACATCGTTCAAGGGCATCCTCGACCGCATGAACGCCATCATCTCCGAGGTGGAAAAAGGGCAGGGCACAATCGGCAAGTTTCTCGTCGACCCCTCGTTTTACGACGAACTCACCAAAGCCGTGACCGAAGTGCGGCAGATCGCCCAGGCCGTCGGCGACGGCCAGGGGACGATGGGCAAGCTATTCTACGATACGTCGATGTACGACAAGATCAACAAGGTTCTGAACGATCTCGACGGCGTGGTGCTCGACTTGCGCGCCGGGCGCGGCAGCGCGGGCAAACTGCTGACCGACGACGAGCTCTACAACGAGACCCGCGCGAGTATCGCCGAAGTAAAGCAACTCCTGAAGGAACTCAACGAGGGCAAGGGTACCATGGGGAAACTGCTTAAGGACGACCAGATCGCGAAAGACCTGGGCCTC
>CAZXBZ010000295.1:0-5062 GCA_964639135.1 uncultured Solibacteraceae bacterium
CCGCGAAGTTGGATCCGCTCACTGCATTGATCGGATGGCGCTCCAACGGGCGCCGCTACCCGCCGTTCCCTGGATCCGGTTGCCATTCACGTGGCCTTGATAGTTGGTGTCTCCCGCGCTGAAAACGATGTCCGCGCCCGTGAGCCGGGCATCGCGAATGGGCATCGTGTTCTCCCCGATGCGTAGCGTGCCTTCCAGCATCTGGAAGCGCTGCGTGAGCGTTAGCTCCCCGTCTCCCAATCGCCAGTTCCCCTCAACCTTGGCTGGAACGATCCATTTGTACGCCTGGCAGTAGCCGGAACAGCCCCCCTCGGCGTCGAAGGTCTCATCGGCTTTCCATTCGTCCATATCGAATGAGTTCGAAAGCACCCTGGTTCCAGGCTTCATATCCAGCAGGGCCGGGCGGAGTTTGACGTTGAGTTGCGGCAAAAGGAAGAGTGTGATCACCGTGGCTTTGGAAAAATCAGATTCGAAGATGTCGCCTTCCTCGAACGTGGCGCGCCCCGAAACTCCTTCAAGCTCCGCGGAGTGCCTTGACAGTTGAACCATGTCCGGATTGAACTCAATGCCGTGCGCGCGGATGCCCCGTTTGGCGGCCGAGATCACCGTTCGTCCGTCGCCCGAGCCGAGATCGACAAGATAGTCATCCGGGGTCAGCCGGGCCATGTCGAGCATGCGATCCACCAACTCTTGCGGTGTCGGCACCCAGACAACGTCTTTCCCTTTCTGGCCGACTGTCGGTGAATAATCGCTCGTATCCGCGCTAGCGGATTGAGCCCATGCCGCCCTCCCCGCCACGGCACACAAGCCGGAAACAATCATCGATCTGCGAGTGAGTGCCATAGCTTGACCTCTCCAGTATATGCGCGGATTTCACCATATTCTGGCACAAGGATTCGGGCGGAGTGCGCGCTGACTCCATGGGTTTCGGGTATGATTGATTCCGTGGGGTTGCGTTTGCGCGTGATACTTGCCGTGGCGCTGGTGCTAGGAGCCAGTTTGGCCGGAGTGTGCCCGGCTTGCGAGCACGCGGAGCTTGCGGATTCCAGCGCCCAAACGGCGGGCGCGCCGATGGCCGGGCACGAATGCTGCGAGCGGGTGACACCGGCGGATCGCGGATCGCGGGATGCCTCCTCGGACCCGGCGATGCCGGATTCGACCGCCCCCACCGCGCCGGGAAGCTGCGCGCATGAGAGCGTGAAGCTGATGCTGGAGGCGGCCGCGCCCGATCGCGCGGTGGCGCTGGATGTGGCCGCCGTGATTTCGCCCCCAGCCCTGGCCCCGATGGCTGAATTTCGTCCGGTAGCGGCGGTTCTTGACGTTCGCGCCGCCGCGAATCCCTCTCCACCCGCACTTCTCGTGCTGCCCATTCGTATCTAGACCCACCTTCCCCGTGATGGCCTGAACGCCCGCGCTGGCTGTGCGCCCATGCACGGCTCCGGTGCGCACGCTTCCCGCGGCCATCCATCTCCCGGCCTCTGTCTATCAGTGCATTTCCGCGATCGGGGCGTTACCCCCGATCGCGGCCGCTCGCACACCGCGGGCCAACCGGAATAAGGAACTGACATGGGAAGATGCGCTTTCTTTTTGCTGCTGCTGTTCGCGGCGGGGGTGGCTCCCGCGCGGGAGGGACTCCACTGGCGGGATCTGCTCCCCGAACTTGAGGCCCGCAATCCATCGCTTGAAGCGGCACGGGAGACGCTGGAAGCGATGCGGCAGCGAGCGCCGCGGGCAGGAAGCCTGCCGGACCCGATGGCGGGCATCCGCTACCAGAGCATGCCGACGCCGCTGCCGTTCCAGGGCGTGGGCAGCGACCCGATGGCTACCGCCGGGTTGATGGTCTCACAGCAGTTCCCCGCCCGGGGTGCGCGGCGGCTGCGCTACCAGATCGCGAAAACCGAGGCGGAAGCGGAACGCGGCACCTACGAGCAGGTATGGAATTCGCTGGTGGGGGAGCTGCAACGGGCGTGGGTGGAATACCGCTACGCCTTCGACGCGCTGGCGCTGCTCGATGAGAATAAGCGGCTGCTGGAGGAGGTGCTGCGCGCCTCGGAAAACCGCTACTCGGCGGGCGAGGGAAGCCAGCGGGACCTGCTGCAGACGCAAACGCAATTGAGCCTGCTGGCCACGAAGCGCGAACGTCTGGAGCAGGGCAAGCGGGTGGCGGCGGCAAAGGTGAATACGCTGCTGGGCCGCGAGCCGTTCACGACGCTTGATGCGCCGGGCACGGCTTCCCTGGCCGTGCCGCCCGAGAATATCGATGCGATTCTCGAGGCGCTCCCCGACACCTCCCCCGTGCTGGCACGGGCGGAAAAACGCATCGAGGCGGGCAGCCTGGGCGTGAACCTGGCGCGGAAGGGCTACCAGCCGGAGACGAAGATCAGCGGCACGTACATGAACCGGGGCACGATGATGCCCATGTGGGAAGTGGCGGTGGAATTCAGCGTCCCGGCGTGGTTCCGCACAAAGCAGCGGCCGGAGGTGGCGGAACGAACCTTCGAACTGGCGGCCGCGCGGCGGGAGTACGAAGCAACACTGCTGGATCTGGGTTACCAGGTGCGCGAGCAATATGAGGCGGCGCGAACGGCGCGGCGGCTGATGGAGATCTACGACGACACGGTGATTCCGCGGGCGCGGCTGGCGCTGGAATCTTCGATGAACGGCTACGAAACCGGGCAGGCGGATTTTCTGAATGTGCTGAACGGCTTCGTGACGCTGGTGGATTACCAGATGGCGAAGCTCGGCGAGCGGCGCAACCTGGAGGAAGCCGTCAGCCGGTTGGGAGAACTGGCGGGAAAGGAATTGCTGCCATGAAGGCGCTGAGGGTTGGAGTGATGGTTGTGCTGCTTGCGGCCGGGTTTGCGGGCGGCTACGGGTATGGGCGCTGGTATGGCCCGAGAGCGGACGGCGGGGACAGCGCGAAGAGGATCAACGGGCGGAAGGTGCTGTACTGGCAAGACGGCATGCACCCGTGGATCAAGAGTGATCAGCCGGGGAAGTGCCCCATCTGCCACATGGATCTGGACCCGGTGTTCGAGGACGAGGCGGAGGGCGCGGCCGCGCCCGAGAACCGGGGAGAGGTGCTCTATTACACGGACCCCGAGGACCGCGGCTACAAGGCGGATGCGCCGGGGCTGAACCCGGAGACGGGAAACGACCTGGTTCCGGTGTATGCGGATAGTCCGGAATCCATGCCGCCGGGCACGGTACACGTGAGCACGGAGCAGCAGCAGTTGATCGGCGTGACGCTGGGAAAACCGGAATACACGGAGGAACACGAGAGCGTGCGCGCGGCGGGCAGGGTAACGCTCGATGAACGGCGCGTCTCCAGGGTGACGCCTAAGATTAACGGCTGGATTGAAAAGGTCCACGCGAATTTCACTGGCGATCTGGTGAAGAAGGGTCAGCCGCTGGTGACGATCTACAGCCCGGATCTGCTGGCGAGCCAGCGCGAGTATCTGCTGGCGCTGCGGGCGAGAGAAACAATGGCCCAGAGTTCGCTGAGCGAGACGCGGCTTCACCAGCGGGCGATGGCGGAGGCGGCGCGGAGGCGGCTCGAACTGCTGGATGTGACACCGGAGCAGATTGCCGAACTCGAGCGCACGAAAGAGCCGGTCAAATCCGTCACGGTGTACGCGCCCTCTACGGGTTACGTGATGGAGCGCAACGCCTTTCCAAACCAGCGCACGACGCCCGATCTGTCGCTCTATACGCTGGCGGATTTGAGCCGGGTGTGGGTGATGGCGGAGGTCTTCGAGTACGAGGCGTCGAACATCCGGCCCGGGCAGGCGGTGACGCTCAGTTTTCCCTATGCGCCGGAACGGACGATGCGCGGGCGGGTGGCTTACATTCAGCCGGGGCTCGACCCCTCGACGCGCACGCTCGAGGCGCGGATCGAGGTGGCGAACGCGAACCTCCAGTTAAAGCCGGATATGTACCTGGACGTGACGTTCGAACAGCGAAGCGGGCGCATGCTGACCGTGCCGGCGACGGCCGTGCTTGAAACGGGCCTGCGGAGCATCGCCTTTATCCATCGCGGAAACGGCTACATGGAGCCCCGGGATGTGAAGATCGGGCTGCGCTTTGGGGACCGGGTGCAGATTCTGGAGGGGCTGAGCGCGAACGACGAAATCGTGGTGTCCGGCAATTTTCTGATCGATTCGGAAAGCCAACTGCGCGGAGCGGCGGGGACGCGCGCGGCGCACGAACATGGAGCGCACCCATGATTAACCGGATCATCGATTTTTCCGCGAACAACCGGCTGCTGGTTTTCGCGACGGTGGCGGCAGCCATGGCGCTGGGATGGTGGAGCCTGCGGCACATTCCGCTCGACGCCATCCCGGATCTTTCGGACACGCAGGTGATCATCCTGACGCAATGGGAGCGCTCGCCCGACATTGTGGAAGACCAGGTAACCTACCCGCTGGTGGCGGCCATGCTGAGCGCACCGCGAGTAAAGACGGTTCGGGGTATTTCGGACTTCGGCTATTCCTACGTCTACGTGATCTTCGAGGAAGGCACGGATATCTATTGGGCGCGGTCGCGAACGCTGGAGCTGCTTTCGGCGGTGCAGCCGAGGCTGCCCTCCGGCGCGCGGACGGAGATTGGCCCGGACGCGACGGGCATCGGCTGGGTGTACCAATACGCGCTGGTGGATACGAGCGGCAGGCGCAATCTGGCGGATTTGCGGAGCGTGCAGGACTGGTATCTGCGCTATCAGCTCGAGGCCCTGCCGGGCGTGGCGCAGGTGGCTCCGGTGGGGGGCTTCGTGCGGCAATACCAGATCCAGGCGGATCCGAACCGGCTGCGGGCTTATGACATTCCGCTGCCGCTGCTGCTCGAACGGGTGCGGCAATCGAACGAAGACGTGGGCGGGCGGCTGGTGGAATCGTCGGGCGCGGAATACATGGTGCGGGGGCTCGGCTACATTCAATCGCTCGCGGATATCCGTTCGATTCCGCTGCGGGCGAACCAGAGTGGCACGGCGGTGACGGTGGGCGACGTGGCAACGGTGACGCTCGGCCCGGACATGCGGCGGGGCGTGGCGGAGTGGAACGGAGAG
>CAZXBZ010000296.1:0-5045 GCA_964639135.1 uncultured Solibacteraceae bacterium
CCTATACGCCGTACCGGAGCCACATGTTTGAGTTTTTCGGGCAGGATTCCTGGCGCGTGAACTCGAAACTCAAGCTGGAGCTTGGTTTCCGCACAACATGGCAGAACGGTTACTACAAGTCGCTGTGGGGCAATATCGCCATCTTCGACGCGAAGAAATACGACACCGCCAAGGCGGCGGTGATCGACCGCACGACCGGGTTTATTCTTTCCGGTGACCGTTTCAACGGCGTCGTCATTCCGGGCAGTTCGTTTCCCGATGCCGCGAAAGGCCGCGTACCGGCGATCGATTCCGGCCTCTATGACGGCCTGCTGACCGGCGGCAGCGCCTATCCGTCCAAGAATCAGTGGAACTGGATGCCGCGCCTCGGTTTGGCCTACTCCATCACCGACAAGGACGTCCTGCGTATCGGCGGCGGCGGGTTCACTTCGCGCCCCGGCGTGTACGACAACGCCTTTCTGGGCGGTAACCCGCCGTTCCAGCCGATGGTGTCGATTAACAACGGCATCGCGGATAATCCGGGCGGCGGCTCGAACAACGCCTTCCCGCAGTTCTTTCAGACCGTTGATCCGGTCTACAAGATTCCGGTTAGCTACAACTGGAATGCCACCTACCAGCGCCAAATCTCTCACGACACCACGGTTGAGGTGGGATACGTCGGCACAACCGGGTTGTATCTGGCTCGCACGCGCAATCTGAACCAGTTGCAAACCGGCACGACGTTCAAACCGGAGAACGTCGGCGCCAACGTGAACTTCCTCCGCCCCTATCTGGGCTTCGCGGATATCACCATGACCGAACAATCTGGCCGCAGCACCTACAACGGCATGCAGGTAGAGGTGAACCGGCGTTTCACGAAAGGTTTCATGTACGGATTCGCCTACACGCTGAGCAAGACGATGGACAACAACTCCGGCCTCCGGGATCTGTTCATTGACTCGTTCAATCCGCAACTGAACTGGGGCAAATCGTCAAACGACAACCGCCATACGGTGGTTCTCAACTATGTTTGGGAGATGCCGTTCTTCAACAACAATCAGTCGAGGATAGTGAGAACGCTAGCCGGTGGCTGGCAGTTGTCGGGTGTTGTGCAATTCCAGACCGGCACACCGATCACAATCGCGCGAACCGACGACTATCTTGGCATCGGTTCCTCGAACGACAAACCGTGGAACCTGACCGGTGACACCGACCGTCCGAAAAAGTTCGCCAACGAAACCGCCGCGGGGAACTACGTAGGGGTCACCGACTATTGGTTCAACCCAAGACCGAATGGCACGCTCTGGGCTTACAAGCCAGAGAACGGCACGCTGCCGAACCAGAATCGCAACTCGATTCCGTTCAACAATACCGGTTTCCAGAATTGGAATATCGCCATGTTCAAGGCGTTCCAGATCACCGAAAGCCAGAACGTCCAGTTCCGCTTCGAGGCCTTCAACTTCCCCAACCATCCGAACTGGAGCGGCGTCGACACAAACGCGACATCCACTTCTTTTGGCATGGTTACCGGCAAGAGCAGCGAGCGCAACGTGCAGTTGAGCCTCCGTTACAGCTTCTGATACGGAGCAAATTGCTACGCGGAGCGGCCGGGCAGTTTCCCGGCCGCTCCCGCCGAGACTTGATGAGCGGCGGCCGGCACGGCGTCTCCAAATCGTCCCGCCCTTTCTGGCTCCAAGAAAGACGCTTCGTTCGCCGCACTCCTCCAACGCCCGCCATACAAGGGCTTCCCCTTCAGTCTTCTCAGAGACTTATCCCGCTGCCCGACAATATCGGCGGCGGATACTTGCAAGGTTTCGCCGCCAAGCGTAGACTGCAAACACGGGAATTCTCCGATGAAATTTGCGGCGGTAGGGGTTTGCGCGGTCACTTGCTCCCCCTCACGGCGCCTCAGGAAAGAACGAATGAAACTTAGCGCAGCACTCATCATTTGCATGGCTCTTGCTCTCGCCGGCTGCAGTAGCGGCCCGAGTCACGTCTCCACGGAAAAGTACTTCCTGGTTTGCACGAATACGAAGATTCCGTACTGGCAGGAAGCGGGAAGCGGTTTTTTCGCGGCCGCGCGGGAACTGCGCGTGCAAGCGGAACTGGTTGGGCCGGAGACTTATGACGCGAACGCCGAGCGGGACGAGTTCCGCCGCGTCGCGGACTTGAAGCCGGCCGGGATTTTGGTGTCTCCCGGCAATCCGGAGATTCTCAAACCGGAGATCGACGCCGCCATTGCCGCTGGAATTCCGGTAATCACCATCGATTCCGACGCGCCTGAAAGCAACCGGCTTTTTTTCATCGGCACGAACAACTTTCAGGCCGGCCAGCTTGGAGGCAGAAAGCTCGCGGAACTTCTTAAAGGCAAGGGGACGGTTACGATTTTCACCATTGGCGGACAGCAGAACCTCAAGGAACGCCTCAACGGGTATCAATCGGCTCTCGATGCTTTCCCCAACATCAAGGTCCAGGAGGTTGTGGATATGAAGGGCGATCCGCGGGTGACTTTCGATCTGATGATGGAGCACTCCTCGAAGAACAACCTGACGGACGCCTATGTCGCGCTGGAATCGCTCTCGGGCAGCGAGATCGCCGAGGTGCTCGATCGGAACAAAGTGGAAGGCAAGGTTGTGATCGCCATGGACACGCCCGCGAATACGCTGGATTGGATCCAGAAAGGCAAGATCAACGCAACCGTGATGCAGAAGCCCTATACGATGGGCTACTACGGCTTGAAGGCGCTCGGCGAGATCGTCCTTCAGAAACCCGCCACCATCAGCGAGGATTTCGCTCTCGATCCCCAGTCGCCTTATCCCTACTTCGTGGACACCGGTACGCTTTTGGTCGATTCGAGCAACGTTGCAAAGATCAAGCGGTAGCTACGTTCGTATTGCACTGCGTAAAGCCCGCCCCCCCGCGGTGGCGGGCTTCGCCGTTTTTTGGAGCCCGTACCGAGCCTCCTCGCGGGTTACCCGCATGCGTTAATCGGTGCGCTACCCATTAGCTGATCGGCGATGTGAATACGCTATAGTTGGTGGAACCATGGGTCAACCCGCGGCGAATATCACCACGACTACGGTCCACGGCGGAACGGTTGTACAGGGCGCGCCCACCGTTCTGATCGGCGGCAAGCCGGCATCGCGGATCGGCGACAATCATATCTGCCCACTCACAGACCCGAAACCGCACGTCGGCGGTCCGATCATTCTGGGCTCGTTCACGGTGCTCACCTGTAGCGTGCCGCAATCCTATCTCGGCAACCCCGCGGTTTGCGTGGGACCGCCGGATTCGCTGCTTCTCGGAGTTCCCACGGTATTGATCGGCCAAGCCTCGGGCTTCGGCGCGCTCGGCTTGATTCTGGGCGGGTTGATGGCCGGTCTGATGAATTTCATTTCCGGCTACCCCAAGGCGGTGATGGGGCCGGACGGCACGATCGTCACGCAATACAACGAATACATCACCATCGAAGGCGATGCGGAGTTCCAGGCCAAGGTGGTACGAGACCTCGATAAGATCGCGGGAACGCCGAGCGGCGAGCGCCTTATGGCGTCGATGGCGGCCAGCGGAAAAAAATGCCGGATTCATCCCGAAGACCCCACCAGCCCAGGTAATGCGGCGTGGACCGACCCAGGCCCCCCGACGAATACAAACCACCGGCTGCAGGCGGACGGCTCGGCGGGCTCGGGTTCCGACACGCAGATCTGGTACAACCCGGACCGCGAGGGATTGGGCAGTGGCGCTCCGGGAGACCCCTACAACGCCGCCTGGGCTAACCCTCCGAACCGGCCTCCGGATGTGGGTCTCTATCATGAGATGGTGCATACGGATGACATGATGAACGGGAAAATGCCTAACGGGAACGGCACGAATACCGGCCCCAGGGCAGGGAACCCCATCGCCAACAGTGAGCTTCGCGCCGCTGGTTTGCCGCCATATGACAATGAGTCTTATTCCGAGAACACCTACCGGGATGACCTGGGATTGCAGAATCGGGATTTCTATTGATGACGGGAACCGGTATGCTACGGGTTTGCGGGCTGGCGCTGCTGCTGAGCTTGCAAAACGGAAATTGCGGCGAGGCGAAGCCCGTTCGGCATGAGGAGGGAAGAGTAATGCAGGGGGATGCGCGGTTAAAGGCAGACATCCAGCCAAAGCCGGATTCTCTCCAAATCAGCTACGAATTCGTCAATCCGACGGAACAGCCGCTTCTTGTTTTCGACCGGATGTGGGACCGGGAAAAGAAAGTACTCAATCCCGAATGGGCGAATGTGGAGATTCGGGGAACAAAGGCTCTAATTAGCCGCGCGTTATCCAAGAAACCACCTGATCTGCACTTTGACAACCCTCCGGTGCCGTACGCACGCGAAGTGCCCCCCGGAGGAACGCTTAGCGGAAAGCTGGACGTTCCTCTCCCACTCGTGGAGTATTTCGGCTTTTACAACTTCATCCGGCAGACGGGTGAATGGAAAGAGATCCCGGTGAGTGAGGTTGCGTTTGCTCTCGGATTCGCGCCAAAACCGGCGGCGCTTCCACCGGGAGTGAATCCCGTGGACGTGGGCGATGAAAAGGGGTTGGTGCTGCTTTCCTATGAGCTGATTGAGTCCATTCAGAAGCTGGTTATTTCACAGCCTTTGCGCGTAACGGTTTCGGCGCGCGCCAAGCGGTAGTACTATAAACCGAAGAGCTTGGGGATTTGAGGACGCACGGCGATGTTCCTGCTGGATGTCACCGCGGGCCCCCGGCAAGGGGAACGCATTCGGGTGAAGGACGGCGCCACCGTGACGGTGGGCCGCCAGGCGGCCGCTGCGTTCACCGTGCCGAATGATGCGACGCTCTCGGGCAAGCACTTCTCCATCACGGTTCAGGGCCATGTCTGCGTCATCAAGGACGAGGGGTCGTCAAACGGAACGTACATCAATGGAATGCGGACGGAGCAGGCCGAGGTGCATGCGGGCTACCGGGTGAAGGCGGGCCATTCGGAGTTTCTGGTTTCGTTTCTCCCTTCGTTCGGCAGTTGGGTGATTCCGGCGATTCCCCCAGGCTGGGCGGAGATTCCCGGCCGG
>CAZXBZ010000297.1:0-5026 GCA_964639135.1 uncultured Solibacteraceae bacterium
ATCAATCTAAAGCTTGCCGCGCTGGGGCAACCCGTGCCGGAGAGTACAGCCCACGATACCTTTATGGAGATTGCGGCGCCGCTGCTGCGCAATCACTACCAGAAGAACCTCCTGCTTGGGGACCGGCTCTGCGCGGCGGATGGCCGTATTCAGGCATTCCTCGATTCGTATCTGGGCGATGCCGCTCCGGCCGGCGTGCCGCGGCTGCCGGCGATGAGCCTGGTGCTCGACCGTCCGGGGATGGCGCGTATTCTTTCGCTGCCCATGCGCGGCGATACGTATGCTTCCCCCTATCTCCACAGTTATCGTGTTGCGCAGGGGATTCTGCATAATCCGAAGTCGGACCGGCGTACCACGAAGGGCATCTTCCACATTGTGGAGGGAGGCTTGCCCGTGCCGGCGGATAAGATCGAGGCGCCGAAATCCGCTTTCCTCGGCTTTCTGGAACGCGCGCTGCGCGCTCCGGACGATGTGCGGACCCTGCCTTTCTCCGGCGGAGAAAAGGAGCCCGTCCGCGCTTACGTCTCCCTGCTGATGCGGCCGGTGGTCAGCCCGCCAACGGGTTCCGATGGAAGAAAGTCGATGGAAATTCGCTTCTTCGCGCCGGGCAGCCTTGTCAGCAACCTGGATTTTGTCGAATCCATCTTCGGCAATGGCGGCGACCCCTACCTCCCGGAGAACGACGCGGGCTACGATGCGCTGCATTGGACCGGCCACACCGGATGCGTTATTCTCGCGCCTCACCTGGTGGGCATCCGGAAGAAGGAACTCGGTTTGCCCCACGTAAGTGAGGCCACGGAACGCCAGCGCCGGGAACGCATGTGCTGGGAAGACCCCGGGGAATTGTACAACGACGGCGCGGCCTTCAAGATCTCATGCCGCGACGAACGCGGCGTGATCGTCACCATCATTGCCGACAACTATTACGGTTATTGCAAGAAAGAGGTGAAAACGCAGATCAGCTTCGCCGCGAACCTTTTCGGCAACGCGGAGGAAGAGCACGCCGGCGGCGCCATTGCCTATCCATCCTACGTGCTGGGCTATGAGTTTCTGGCCGGCCGCACGGTGATCCTCAAGGAAGCCGATTTTCTCGAATCGATGGCTCTGCTGGGCGGCCGCGCCGATGTGAAGCCCGAGGGCTACGCGGTTGATACACGGTTTCCGAATATCTTCTACCTCCCCTACGGTGCCGAATTCAGCGTTCGCAAGGGGAATGTGAGCTGGGAGCACGATGGGAAGCGGCATGAACTGCCGCTGCGCGCCCAGGATGAATACATCCTGCCGGCCGGTTACCGGATTCGTCTTGAGAAACAGCGCGGAGGCAACCGGTGGAGGCTGATCGGCACGCGGCCGGACGGCACGCTCTGCCACAAGCCATGCACGGTCTCCGGGGGAGGGAAGAGCGAGATCTCGAAATCCTTTGCCGGATCCATGGTGAAGGGCCCGGTGTTCGTACACGAATTCGCCCGCGACACGGAGCATGTGGCGCAGATTCTCGCCATGGATACCAGCGCCATCTACCGCGTGCCCCCGGCCGGGGATCGCGCCGAGCGCGCCAAGCGTCCGATCCTCAGCCCCGATCGTTCGCTGGGTTCCGTCATCAAGCTGCTTACTCCCTCGCCCGATTACACCGACGCGCACAATGCCTGGTTGCGCGCCCTGCCGCAGACCATCCGCCAGTATGTGTGTCTGGTAAAGCGCTACTACCGGCCCGAATGGGGCGAGCATTGGCGCGAGCATTTCACGGTGGACCGGGTGAACGGCTACCTCGGCCACGAGTTGAAGTATGACGATCAGAAGCTCGTCGGCAACTACCTCCGCGTCGGATTCGACCCCGATGGCTCCTGGCGCGTCTACAAGCTTCGCCCGGATTTCTACCCGGCCGCCAAGGTGCAGGTGGAGGATGACATCACCGCCAGCGCCACCGTGCCCGCGCGCACGCTCGAAAGTCTGGCTGGCCGCTATGCGTCGCCCAGCGTGAAGCTGGTGGAGAACTGCGAAGCCCAGTTGTTCCAGCGCCCGGATGACGCCATTCACCGCGGTATCGACGCACAGGCCGAGGCCGACATCGCATCGCCCGGCACCTTTCTCTCGAACTTCCAGCCGCTCTCCGTGGCGGACGCCCGCGCGCTCACCAACAAGGTGCTCGAATTCGATACCTTTACCGAGCCGATGAAGCGGCTCATCACCGGATTCGTGGAAAATCCGCGGACCGAATGGGTGGTTTCATCGGCGCACCCGCGAATTGTGGATGGGAAGCCATCCAAGAATCCGCGGTATTTGCAGCACCGTCCGGACGTGGTGAACGCACGGGATACGTATCTGGCGGAAGCTTCCGCCAGGCTGTATCGGCGCGTATCCGCGGACCGGACGCTGCACTTCCCCGTGGATGCCGTACTCGCCGGCCGGCGAGGGAATCCTCCCGAGCCGGGAGTGGACGTCCCTCCGCTGGCGGTTTACGGCCCCATTCACTATCAGGAACTGCCCGAGCTGTTCATGGATTACATTTGCAGCCTCACCGGCAAGAGCCCTTCCACCACGGGTTTTGGCAGCGAAGGCGCGCTCACCAAGGGTCCGTTCAATGCGCTGCCGCCGGTGATTGATCTGAATAACGCCCTGGTAGCCGCGATCCTGAACCAGCACGCGGGCTTCACCACGGGCGCCGGGTTCCTCGGCCCCAAATACCGGGTGGATCACGACGTCAGCATGCTGGTGCCCGAGATCTGGTGCCGCATGACGGTGGAAGAGCGCACCCCCGCTTACCTGATCGCGAACGGGATGCTCGAAAGGGTTGAGGACTTCGATTACGAGGGCCGCCGCGTGCTTGCGAGCCGCCTCGGCTACCGGATTACCAGTACCTTCGTGGAGCGTTTCCTCGGCCGTCTCTTCGAGACGCCCGACACCGTGCTGACGGAGGAACTGCTCCGTCCGGAGAAACAGGATCTCGCGATCTTCGTCAATGGTGTTGACGCCATCGTCGAGGCGCAGGCGCGGGTGGCGCGGCAGTACTTCGAAGATGGCAGCGTGAACGCCGCCTGTCCGCCGATACGCGCCGTGCTGCACCTGATGGCGTACGGCGTCTGCGACGGAATGACGATCGAGAGCCCGGAATTGCGGGCGATGTTTACTCTCGAAGCGCTGCTCGGCAGCGGTTGGTATCAGGCGCGTCTCGCGGAAAAACAGCGTCGCGATATGGAGCTTTGGCGGCGGCACGTGGCTTCTCTTGAGGGGTACCGCGTGAGCGCGGCGGGTAAAGTCAACGGTGCTTTCAACGTGGAAGCGCGGCTTGGCGAGGCGCGCGCGCGGCTCGGGCATGTGAGTTCAAGCGCGTATCTGGACGAACTTCAGGGAACCATCGGCGCGGACCCCGCGCTCGGCCGGGCGTAATTCAGAAGCCCTCCGCCCGCGCGCAAGGATACGCACTGGCGCGGGTATGAGGGAGAGACTCCCACGCCGGCCGGCGTCCCGCCGGATGATATGATGCGGGCAGCCCGGAGCCAGCCGCGCGGGCTTCTCGCTCGGTGCCGCCGGAGAGAGCGGGAAGGGAAATCCTCATCATGGACGCGCCGTTTCTCTCCGTTCTCTCCTTTGGGCTGGAAGCGTCTTGAGCGAACCTCGAAGCGGCGCTGGCTTCGCCGCAATTCACGAGGATGAAGTTCCCATGAAGCGCTTCAAACCGCAATCGTTCTTTTTTTACGCACTCTTCCTCTTGTTCATGGCCGCTCTCCCGCAATTCTCTTCCACTGCGCCGGCGCAAACGCCGGGCGAGGTGCTTCCACCCTGGTCGCCCGGCGTTCTCGATATCCATCACATCAACACGGGCAAAGGCGATGCTGCTCTGCTGATTCTTCCCGACGGCACTTCGATGCTTGTGGATGCCGGCGCCAGCCTCCGTCCCGGACCTCGCATCACGCCGCGGCGGCCCGATGCGAGTCGCGCGCCCGGCGAGTGGATCGCGCGCTACGTACTGCGCATGCTGGAACCGCTGGGCGCGAAACACCTGGATTATGTGATGCTGACCCACTTCGATGAAGACCACATCGGCGATTATTCCGATCAACTGAAGAGTTCGGCGGATGGGACATTCAAGCTAACGGGGATCACGGAGGTCGGCGAGCACATCCCCATTCGCAAGCTGGTGGATCGCGGATGGCCGGATTACCGCTATCCCGTCCCGCTCGAAGGCGGCAAAATGGAGAACTACCGGAGCTTCCTGCGCCGGCAATCGGAAAAGACCGGGATGCGCGTGGAGCGCTTTGAGCCGGGCCGGAACAGCCAGTTCGTTCTCCTGAAAGACCGGGATCGCTATCCGAACTTCGAAATCCGGAATATCGCTTCGAACGGTGAGATTTGGACCGGAGTCGCCGAGAACACACGCCGGCATTTCCCGCCGCTGGAGGATACGCTGAAGTCTGATTGGCCAAGTGAAAACGCATGCAGCAGCGTCATTCGCCTGAGCTACGGAAAGTTCGATTACTACACCGGCGGCGATATTCCGGGAGTGCCGCCGGAGGGCGCTCCGGCGTGGCACGATGTGGAAAGCGCCGTGGCGCCGGTGGTGGGTCCGGTGGAAGTGCTGGTTCTCAATCACCACGCCTATCTCGATACCACGAACGCCTATTTCCTCGGTACGCTCAGGCCGCGGGTCGGTATCTTCTCGTCGTGGGCGCCGAGCCATCCGGGCCATCGGGTGCTCAACCGCTTGTTCTCAAGACGCCTTTATCCAGGCCCCCGGGATATTTTTGCGACGAATATCATGGAAGCCACGAAAATCGTGATCGGCGACTCGCTCGGCCGGTTGAAAGGCCAGCAAGGCCACATTCTGGTTCGCGTCGCTCCCGGCGGTGATACCTTCCAGGTGATCATTCTCGACGACTCCGCGGAATCCTTCCAGGTCACCGCCGTCCACGGGCCCTATACGTCTCGTTGAGGAGCAAGCCACGCTCTTCGAGAAAGCGGATTCACGCTGGCGGCTCCGCGGCTTCTCGCGGCTTCCGGTGAAGTGTCATCGGCGGGGCCGGAACCG
>CAZXBZ010000298.1:0-5023 GCA_964639135.1 uncultured Solibacteraceae bacterium
GATCCAGCGCGGCAACCGGAAGAACTGAGGCTCCGGGCTTGCCTACAGATCGATGGAATATCCCTTGCGGTATTCGTAGTGCAGGTGCTTGTTAGCTTCTTCGCTGTTCGTGAATCGTTCCGAGTTTTCGTCGAACCGCAGATGGACACCGGTTTTTTGAGCGATGTTCCCCATGAGCGGACCGACGTTGCTTCTGTGCCCTTCGAGCACGGGGCAGTGGGTTTCCGCGCGGCTCTTTACGCAATCGAGAAAGTTTCGGGTATGGAACGCCGTACTCGCGCTGCCTTTTGCCCCTCGCGCCTCCATTGCCGGGCGGTAGGAATTACGGAATTCGCTCTCATCGCGGTCTAGCGGCGTGCGCGCCTTGGCCGGAACGGAGTGGTTCCGTTCGGGCACGATTTCCCAGCGCCCTTCCTGCATGTAGAGCGTGCCGAGCGTGCCGCGGAATTCGAGTTCCATATTTCTGATGTTGCCGGGCGCGCCATTGCCGTTATATTGCTCGTAGGAGTTGAGCATCGGCATGCCGGTCGCCGGATTGAGATACTCCCATAGCACGACCATCGTATCGGGAATTTCGCGATTATCGTTTACCACGTACTTGCCGCCGATAGCCGTCACCGAACGCGGTACGCCAAGGTTGGCAATCATCCGCATGGTGTCGCTGTAGTGGACGCCGAAATTGGTGAGTTGCCCACCCGAGAAACTGTAGAACCAGCGGAAATCGTAGAAAGTCTTATTGATGTTGTAAGGTTGCGCTGGCGCGGGGCCAAGCCAGGCGTCCCACATCTTCGGATCCGGCGGGGCGCTATCGGGTGGGTTTCCGATGCCCACCGGCCAGTCGTTGCGGATGTGGAACGAGCGCGCGGCGGAGATCTTGCCGAGTCCCCCGGCTTGAACCATCCGGGCCAGTTCGCGAATATCGGGGGAGGAGCGCCGGTGCAGGCCCACCTGGGTGACGAGTTTGTACTTGGCCGCGGCCTCCACCATGCGGCGTCCCTCGAAAATGGTGAGCGAGAGCGGCTTTTCGCAATAGATGTCCTTGCCGGCCTTGGCCGCCGCCACGAACATCACCGCGTGCCAATGGTCCGGCGTCGCGATCACCACCGCATCGACGTTTTTATCGTCGAGCAGTTGGCGGTAATCGTGATATCGCCTGGCCGTGCCCCGGCTGGCGGATTTTCTGGCGGCGAGATCCATGTAGTCGTCGCGCAGGTCGCAGATGGCCGCGGTGACGTTGTCGCCGTGTTCCAGGAAGGCGTCGTGGACCTGGTCTCCTCGGTTACCGAGGCCGATGTAGCCCACGCCCACCCGATCGTTCGCTCCCAGAATGCGGGAGTAGCCGAGGGCGGAGGCGGCGATCGCTGCTTTCCCGAAGCGGCGGCGGTTAAGCCCGGCGAGTTTCGCGGACGGCGGGAGTATTTTCATGGCGGCGGACCCCTCCGAATGATCGGATCAGCCGCAATTCTATCGCAGGGCGCGGCAGGCGGGCGGGCGCCGGAGCCTTAGCCGCGCTGTGTGATCGCGACGCCCATGAGCGCGATGCAGCCGCCGATGATGAGCGCCGGCGTGACGCTTTCTCCCAGGAGCGGCACCGCCATCATTGTCGCCAGTGCGGGTTGCAGGTAGGAGAAAACGGCGATGCGGGAAGCGGAGATGTAATTCAGCGCGTGGAAGTAGCCGATGTAACACAGCACCGAGGGGAAGATAGCCATGTAGAGGATAGCGATCCAGGCGCGCATCGAGATTGCGCTCAAATCCATGCCGCCGGCGGACCAGAAGATCGCGGGCAGCAGCAATAATGCCCCCCCGAAATAGGCGAAGGAGTTGATGGTGATGGTGTTATGCCGGGCGGTGAGCCGCTTGCCGAATACCGTGAAGACAGCGAAGGCGAGACTTCCGCAAAGCGCGAACAGGTCGCCCATCCAGTGGGATCCGCCGGCCTTGTCGGGTGTCAACTGGATGAGGAGGACCCCGCCCAGCGCCAACAGCATTCCCGAAGCCTTCCGCACGGTAATACGCTCCTGCTTCATCAGGCGGGCGAGCAGCAGGATCGAGATCGGCGTGGTGCTGATGATGAGAGAGCCGTGGGCCACGCTGGTGTGGTCCATTGCCAGGGTGAAGAAAAGCTGATTCAGGGTGACGCCGCCGAGCCCAAGCGCCGCCAGCAGCCAGAAGTCGGCGCGAATGGAACGCTTTTCCGCATTCCCGCGATCGGCGGAAAAGAACACCGGGACCATGAGAGCGCCGGCCGTGACCGTACGGAAGGCCATCGCGAGCACCGCCGGCATCTCCAGGACGGCGAATTTCGTGGCGACGAAATTCCCCGCCCACAGCGCGGTGATGCCGAGCACCATGAGGTAGATGCGCCAATGGCTTTCGCGCACGGGGATCGCCTGGCTCACCGCGGCGCTCATGCTTCGACGGTTTCTTTCACATAGGTCACGGCGTCGAGCCAGTCGCGATCCACTTCGTAGCCGAAGCCCGGCCCCTGGGGCAGCGCGATGCCGCCGTGCTCATCCACCTCTACCTCGGGCTGGATGATGTCGCGCGACCAATAGCGCTTGCTGGCCGAAACGTCCCCCGGAAGCACGAAATTCGGAAGAGAGGCCATGGCGATGTTGTGCGCCCGCCCGATGCCCGCCTCCAGCATGCCGCCGCACCACACCGGCACTCCCCCCGCCTGGGCGATATCGTGAATCCGAATGGCGTTCGCGAAGCCGCCGACGCGTCCGAGTTTGATATTGATGACGCGCGCGGCCCCCATTTCAATTGCCTGTTCGGCATGGCGCGGCGCGCGAATGCACTCATCGAGGCAGACCGGCGTACTGATGGCGCGTTGCAGCGTTGCGTGGTCGATGATGTCGTCGTGGCTCAGGGGCTGCTCCACGTACTGGAGATCGAATTCATCGATACGCCTCAAGTGGTCGAGGTCGCGAAGGGTATAGGCCGAGTTCGCATCGGCCGTGAGCTGAATGCCGGGGAAGCGCTTGCGCACGGCGCGTAACACGTCCATATCCCAACCGGGCTTGATTTTGAGCTTGACGCGCTGGTATCCCGCGCTCAGTTCCGTCTCGATACGTTCGAGCAGATCGTCCACCGTGTCTTGAATGCCGATCGAAACTCCGCAAGGGATCGACGCGCGCGCGCCGCCTCCGATGCGTTTCCAAAGAGGCTCATTGCGAAGGCGCGCCTCGAGGTCCCACACGGCGCATTCGACGCCGGCGCGCGCCATGTTGTGCCCGCGAATGCCCGCGCTCAGCGCGCCCGCTTCGTTCGCTCTTTCGAGTGTTTTCCCGAGGAGTTTCGGCGCCACGTATTCCCGAACGATCTCGTAGGCGGAAACCGTCCATTCCTCGTTGAAGAAGGGGTGCTCGCCCGCCGTGACTTCGCCCCATCCGGAGATGCCGTCCTGCACCACCTCGACAAGCAGTATGCGGCGCTCCGTGGTTCGTCCGAAGCTCGTTTCGAAAAAGCGCACAAGGGGCATGCGCAGCAGGCGGATCCGGATTTCCTCAATGTGGATCATTTCCACTCTCCCAACAGATACTCATACGCGGTAACGCCGCGCTCAAGCCCCACGATGGCCAATCCCCGCGCGAATGCATCCTGGCAGCGCGCGCCGGTTTCCTTTTGCACCGAGCGGGCTCGCGCCGGTTCCGCGCCCTTCCAATCGCCTATATCCGACGGCACGGAGATCCGTTCCAGCGTTGGTCTCGCGCCATTACGCCCGCCCGCGAGGATGTTCTTGACGCGTTCGCTCGTAAGCCACCATTCGGCGATAAAGCGATCCGTCGGCAGGCCCGCGTGCAAGGTGCTGGAGGTTTGGCCGTACTGGTTTTCCACATAGTGGCGCACGATGACGCCGAGCCGCTCGATGTTGAAGAAGGCATTCCGAGCCTCGAGCGGATCGAATGTCCATTGGATTAGCGAGACGCCGCGCGTGATGGCGTCTTCGCGCTGCCGGAGTTTCAATGCCCGGCCCAGCCCGTGATCGCGATATCTGGGAAGCACCCCCAGCATCTGGCTGTGGAGATAAAACATCGGGGCGGCGTCTTCCGGATCGTGGCGAATCCCCGGCAGCGCGAGGAGAAACGCCACCATCTTCGCGCCATCGAAGGCGGCCAAAAGCTGGCCGCCGATCTTGGCCGCGACGACGAACATCCGTTCCGGGATGACGTCGATGTCGGCAAAGCCCCAGATCTCCTTTTGTAGCGCCACGGCTTGCTGGATTTCGGCAAGATCGTGGACTTCGCGGATTGTAAACGTTGGATCGGGGGTCATCACAGCGCCAGTTTTGCCTCCTGCCACAAGGCCTCCATCTCGTCGAGCGTCGATTCCCGTAACTCCCTGTTCCGTTCGCGCATCCGGCGTTCCATATACGCGAAGCGTTCACGAAATTTCAGGTTTGTCCCGCGCAGCGCCTGTTCGGCATCCACCTCGAGGAAGCGCGCGAGATTCACCATCACGAACAGCAGATCGCCAAATTCGTCCTCCACCTTCGCGGCGTCGCCCGCTTGCCGCGCTTCGTCGAGTTCGAGGATCTCCTCGCGAAGTTTGCCGAGCACCTCGGTGATGTCCGGCCAATCGAAGCCGGCTTTAGCCGCGCGGCTGGTGATGCGCTGGGCCTCCGCGAGAGCGGGCAGCGCGCGGGGCAGGGAATCGAGCATCGAAGTCTCTTCCGCCTCCGCGCTGGTCTCCGCTTTACGGGACCGTTCCTCGCGCTTGATCCGCTCCCAATTGCGAAGCACGTCGCCGGCGGTGGGGGCTTCCACCGTGCCGAATACGTGCGGGTGACGCCGGATGAGTTTTTCAACGATCGCGTGGAGTGAATCGATGATCGTGAAATGCCCTTCGGCAGCGGCGATCTCGGCCTGGAAGACCGGTTGAAGCATCAGGTCGCCCAGTTCCTCGGAGAGCGACGGCCAATCGCGGCGATCGATGGCGTCGAGCGCCTCGTAAGTTTCCTCAAGCAAGAAAGGCTTCAGCGAGGGGAGAGTCTGCTCCCGATCCCACGGGCAGCCTC
>CAZXBZ010000299.1:0-5021 GCA_964639135.1 uncultured Solibacteraceae bacterium
AATGCGTAGCCGCCGGGGTAGCAATAGCAACCGCTTTTATATCCGGATTGCTGAATGCACGCCGAACTGCGCCGCATGGACCTCAACGGTTCCAAGGACCCCGCGCGTGTCCGGGAGCTGAAGCGCGAAATTCGCAAACTGGAATCTCGCGCCGGTACGAGTTCCGAAGCGCTTACGCACACGATGGGCGTCATCCGCGTGGGGGCGATCGAAGCGGAGCGGGCGAAGAAAGACCTGGTGGAAGCGAACCTTCGTCTCGTGGTCTCGGTCGCGAAGAAGTACGTAAACCGCGGCCTGCACCTCCTCGATTTGATCCAGGAGGGGAATATCGGCCTGATGCGCGCCGCCGACAAGTTCGAATACCGCCGGGGCTACAAGTTCTCCACTTACGCCACGTGGTGGATTCGCCAGGCGATCACGCGCGCCATCGCGGACCAGAGCCGCACGATTCGTATTCCCGTTCACATGAACGAGAGCATGAACAAATTCCTGCGCGCCACCCGCGAACTCGAAAAAGAACTGGGCCGCGCTCCCACGAATGAAGAGATCAGCCGCCGGATGGATATCTCGGTGGAAAAGGTGCAGAAGCTGAAGACGATCTCGCGCGACCCGGTGTCGCTCGAGACGCCGGTGGGCCGTGATGGAGAATCGGCGCTAGGGGATCTGATCGAAGACCGCTGGGTGGGTTCGCCCGTCGATGCGGTAATCGATTCGAACGTCCGCGACGAGACGGCGAACATTCTGAAGACGCTCTCCCCAAAGGAAGAGAAGGTCATCCGGCTGCGCTTCGGAATCGGCTGCGACCGCGAGCATACGCTCGAGGAGATCGGCCAGGAATTCGACGTCACCCGCGAACGGATTCGCCAGATCGAAGCCAAGGCGCTGCGCCACCTGCGCTCTCCGGAGCGCGCCCGGCATCTGCGGGCGCTGCTGGCGGCACGCTAACCGGCTCCTTTCAGCGGCACAAGTCAACCTCAGGCCCCGCTCCCAGCGGGGCTTTTCTTTTGCGGTAACGGCGGGCTGGCGGAGTACAATCCCACCGCGCGGCGGAATTTTTACCGCATCATGAGATTCAGATGTCCATGATCGTTGTGCTGCTGGTGGGAATTGCCACCGCGGCTCTCGCTCTGATGTGGCGGAGCGCGTGGCGCGAACAGGCGGAGATCGCGCGGTTCATGGCCGCGTTGTGGCCGCAACCCAGCGCCGCCATCGGCCAAGCGGCCGCGCTAGACCTGGCAAGCCTCGACGAACTCCCCGCCCCGGCCGCGCGCTACCTCCGCTATTCGATCGAGGAAAGCGGGCCGCCCGCCCGAGCGGTGCATCTCACCCTGAGCGGCCATATCCGCTTCGCGCGCAACAAGGCTCCGGCCCCCTTCCGGGCCGAGGAGCTTCTGCACGCGGATAAGGGATTTGTCTGGAAAGCCCGCACCGGCGGCGCTCTGCCCATCAGCG
Organism: uncultured Solibacteraceae bacterium; assembly: GCA_964639135.1. GTDB lineage: Bacteria > Acidobacteriota > Terriglobia > Bryobacterales > Bryobacteraceae > JACTMJ01. The sequence continues at coordinate 1,453 of CAZXBZ010000299.1, forward strand.
GTTTCGACCGTTATTTTCAGGGAATGGGAGAGATGAGCTGGCGTTTGCTCGGCTTGATCCCCTTGGTGCGGGCCCATGATGCCAACGTCTCCCGCTCGGCCCAGGAACGCTTCGTGATGGAGCGCGTGCTTGCCCCCGCTTCACTTTTTCCTGGAGAAGACGTCGAGTGGCACGCAGTTGACGATGAAACTGCCCTGCTCCGAATCCGCCAGGGCGCCTTGTGGCATGAACTGCAATTAGAAGTGGAGGATAACGGTTCTCCGCGTAAACTCACGATGCAACGCTGGGGCAACTTCGAAACTGAGGGCAACACCTGGCGGCGGATTCCCTACGCCGCTCGATTCGAAGGTGTATTCCGTCACGGTGGCTACACGCTGCCGCGCCGAATCCGTGTCTCCTGGTGGGCCGGAACGGAACGGGAGTTGGAAGTGGTGAACTTCGAGATTGTCAGCGCGGAATTTCGCGCCGCCTGAACGAGCCTTAGAGCGCGAACGTGAAGAGCCTGCTGGGTCCATCTTCCGGCAGTAGGTACAGCTTCCCACCGCGGACGTCCATGCCTTCATTGGTATAACGCGTGCCACGATCCGTCTTTCCACACACGATGCGCTCTCTCAGCGCGAGCGTCTCGGGGTCGAGCCAATCCACCGCTCCCTGCTCTCGCGACAGCACGCCCGAAGCGATGAGCGCACCGCCGCGGTATTTCAGGTCCTGATACGCCACGGGGTTCGGGTTCGATTGTTTCCGGATCAGTTTGCCCGCCCGGCTCCAGGAATAGATCTCCTTCGAATCCCAATTGCCGCCGAGCACCCGGTTGTCCGCAAGCGTCACGCAGCCAATATGATCCGCAACCTCAAAGCGCTTCTCCACCACGTGCGTGCGGAGGTTCATTGTGAGAATGGTGGAGGCGCTCAGTTTTCGGTACTCCGCCACCGGAACCCAGATCGAATCTCCGTCGAGGCTGATGCCGCCCGCGTGGAACCGCTCGCCATCGTGGACCGGCACGGTGAGGAGATGCCGCCCGCGTGAAAGCTCGAACTGATGCAGATAGCCCTCCCGCGCCTCGGTGGAGACCGAGCTCACCCAGAGCGAACCGCCATCAATGGCGATGCCTTGGACGTGATGAGTGCGGCCCTCCAATTCCGTCACCGAGAGCGGTTTCAGGGAAGAAAGAGCGCGCGTCTCCGTACCCGCGGCCCTGAGCGCCATCGAGAATGACGCCGCGAGCAGCAATCTGCGAGAGAGAATGCTGGCGGATGGAGTTTTATGGCTCGCGAACATAGGTATCAGCCAGTTCCGAATGGCCTGGATGGAACGAATGATTTGTATTGAATCATATCAATCGGATACAAGGCTTCGCTCGGAGCTCTCGAAGAACGCGGGATTTGCCTGGATCGCCGCCCGTGCGTCCTCGAAACCCTGGGCGATCCAGCGCTCGACATTCTCCCGTTTCCAGCGCAAAAAATCGCCGACCCCTCCCAGGGGAGCCCTGGGAGAGATCATCAATGTCTCCATCGAGCCGGCCCCGCCGGCCGGATACCGTGAAACGGCGCGCAGCACCCTCTTCGCCACGCCCGCGCCTGGGAACGGCGGAGCGGCGAGGCAGTTGACCGCCAGCACGCGGCCACAGCCGAACTCACGCGCGGCCCAGAGCGGCAGCGCCTCCGTTAGCCCGCCATCGCCGTGGATGACGCCATTCAGGCGGTAATGCGGAAAGAGCAGCGGCATCGCGCAACTCGCGGCCAGGCATTGCCAAGTGATATCCGGAGCCCGTGCCAGTTCCGGGCCAAAAGGCCGCAGGCGGGTGGTGACCACGCCGACCTCGGCCTTGGGCGTGAACGCACCGTGCATCTCGCGAATCCATTGTTCCAGATGAGGCGCGCTCAGCCAGCCATCGAGCCAATTGCGGGGCCAGCGCCACTTCAGCGAACCCGCGGCTTCCGCGCGCAACCATCGCTCAATCAACAGGTCCGGGGAGATGCCTCCGGCGATCATCCAACCATTGAGCGAGCCGATACTCGCGCCCACCACGGCGTCCGGAGCAAAGCACGGGGCAAGAGCCTTCCACGCGCCGGCCTGATAAGCGCCGAAGACCGCGCCCGCCGAAAGCACCAGCGCGGTGCGGGAAAATGAAGAAGAGGGACGATTTGCCAGCGTCATGGCGGATCCGGCAAGTTCAGGCCTGAAGAAAGTGTAACGCGAAGAGACACGGGCGTTATATGGTGAAGATTCAACCGGTAGCATAACGGAACTGGGGGAATCGATGGCACGCGTGTCGGGGCGTCTCGCGAACTGGAATTTGTGTATCTTGCTGGCCGCAACGCTGGCATCTGGAGCAGGCATGAGCAAAAGCGAAGCAGCACCCCTGGAACGGCCGCCCGAGCAAGCACGCTCCATGGTAATCACTCAGAACGGCGTGGTGGGCGCGAGCCAGACTCTGGCCGCGGCCGCGGGAGCGCGCATTCTCGAGGAAGGCGGAAACGCGGTGGACGCCGCGATCGCCGCGAACGCCGTGATCGGACTGGTGGAGCCGGGGAGTTGCGGCATCGGCGGGGATCTTTTCGCGCTCGTCTATATCGCCAAGGAAGACAAGCTCTACGCGCTGAACGCGAGCGGCTGGAGCCCCAAGGCGATGACACTCGAGGCTCTGCGCGCCCGCGGCCACGCGAAGATGCCCGAAACCGGCATCGATTCCATTACCGTACCCGGAGCCGTCGGGGGCTGGCAGGCACTGCGCGAGCGTTTCGGAGCGCTGCCGTTTTCGCGGATTCTGGAGCCCGCGATCCGCTACGCGACCGGCGGCTTCCCGGTGACCGAACTGATATCGGCCGACTGGCACAATGCCATCGATAAGCTCTCCGGGCAGGCCCACGCGAAAGATCTCTATTTGCCGAACGGCCAGGCACCGGGGGTGGGCGATCTCTTCCGCAACCCGGACCTCGCCCGCTCCTACCGGCGCATCGCGGAACACGGACGCAACGGATTCTACAAAGGCCCCACCGCCGAGGCCATTCTACGGCTGATGGGCGAGGAGAAGGGGTTGATGGCCGCCGGGGACCTGGCGGAATATCAGCCCGAATGGGTGGAGCCAATTTCCACGCAATACCGCGGCTGGACGGTCTATGAGACGCCGCCCAACACCCAGGGCATCGCCGCGCTGATGATGCTGAACATACTCGAGCGCTTCCCCATCGCGAAGCTGGGACACAACAGCACGGAGTCTCTCCACCTGATGATCGAAGCCAAGAAGCTGGCTTACTCCGACATGCTGGAGCAGGTGGGAGACCCGCGCCACACGAAGATCCCCGTGGCCACGATGCTCTCGAAGAGCTACGCCCGTGCACGGGCGGCCGAAATCCATACAGACCGGGTTGCCCGCGCCGTGGTTCCCGCGAATCTGGAACATATCGCGCAACTGCCCGGCTCGGACACCATCTATCTGGCGGCCGCGGATAAAGACGGCAACATGGTGTCTCTCATTCAGAGTGTTTTTCTGGCATTCGGCAGCGGCCTGGTGGCGCCCGGCACGGGCTTTGCCCTGCAGAACCGGGGCGGGCTGTTCACGATGGAAG
>CAZXBZ010000300.1:0-5011 GCA_964639135.1 uncultured Solibacteraceae bacterium
CGCGCTGGTGATGCGAATGCCATCGAGCACGCGGTCCGAAGCCTCCGGGGCCGAGGCCAGGCACTCATCGTGCAGGACGTCGAGATACGTGGAGACGATCGGGACGCCGGAATCGTTCGACGCGGCAAGCAGCGCGTCTTGCAATGCGGGGTTTGAGAGCGGCAGGGCGGCTCCCTTGCGCGCCCGGCCTATCGTGACTTGTACGCCTTCAAATCCAAGTTCCTTCGCCTTGGCGAATGCCTCGGGCTTCATCGGGAGGCCGAGCGCCCCATCCATCACTCCCAATTTCAGGCCGGCGGGGCGGGGGAATGCTGGAGTCGCGGCCGCGATGACGCCGCTTGCCAGAAAAGCTCGCCGGGACCATGCCATATCGTTTACCACCTCAACTTCAGATCTGCTTCGTAACGTTCCGTGGATTTCATCATCTCATCCCACGTCACCATCGGGCCGTTCGCGTAAGCGGCCATTCGCCCGAGAATCGCCGTAAGGTTGCTTTTAACCGACTCTTCTTCGTTATGAATCGGCGATCCTTCACGGATACTCCGAATAAAAGCCACCACGTTATTGATGGCGCCCATGCGGAATGTATCGTCCCGCTCGGCGCCCATCCAGGCGTTCGGTCCGGTGATCCGCACCAGGCCGCCGTAGTGCGTATCGGCCGCACCATCGATGCCGAACACACGGACGCAGAGGTCGTTGAAGTGCCCCAGTTGGTGCGAACTGAATGAAGCGGAAACGCTGCCGGGATACCAGAATGTCACCGCGAAATGGTCGTACGCGTCCTGCGCGTTGTACGGAGTTCCGAGCCAGTCCGTCCGGCCGCCCGTGCCGCTTGCTTGCGTCGGGTGCGCGTTCAGGTACCAGTTGGCCATGTCGATCACGTGGATGTTCTGTTCCACGATGATGTCGCCGCCGGTGGCGCGGTCCATGTAAAAGTTGAGAATCTGGCGCTGGCCGGGGTCCATTCCCGGTTTGCCTTTGTCCGGCGCCGGCCGGCCGGCATAGTAAAAAATCTGCGCGAAGACGGGCTTGCCGAGGTCGCCGCGATGAATCCGCGCGGCGGCGTCCTGGAAGACGTCGCTCGCGCGAGATTGAAAGTCCGCCCAATAGCTGAGCTTCTTCTGGCGGGCAAGCTCTCCGGTGGACAGGATGCTTTTGCAGCCGGGGACGTCCACCGCCACGGGTTTGGCGAGATAAACGTGTTTTCCCGCCTTGACGGCTTCGGCGGCGTGCTCCGGGCGGAAGATAGGCGGAGTTTCGAGGATAACGGCGTCCAGCTTGGAATGCGTCAGTTCCTTGTATGCCTCGGGGCCGTAATACGCGCGATCCGCGCCGACGTTGAGGCGCTCTATCGTGGAATCGAGGTGCGTCTTGATGACGTCGGCGGCCGCGACCACTCGGGCGCCCGCGAATTCCGGAAAGAAGGTGGCGATCCAGTTCCCCCGGCCTCCGCAGCCGACAAGTCCCACCTCGACGGTGGAGTTCGCCTGAGATCCGAATACAGTGGATGGTTTCGCCACCAGAATTCCCGTGGCGGTGGCCGCCTTTAGAAATTCGCGGCGAGGAGAGGTGTTCATGCTCTGGCTCATGGTCTGGTGTCCTTTTAGGGATGGTCGAACAGGTATCCTTACGATAACGAACGATTGGAGAAGAGTATACAAGCGCCCCCCACTGGAAGGTCTTGATCCGTACACTAAAGGAATTGATGCGGCCGCGTAAGAAGATCTGGCGGGTACTCCTGGCGGCTTCCGTGCTGGCATTGATGCTTTCGGGTTGCGCGAAGAAGCGCCGTATTCCGATTCCGCTGCCCGCGCCCGCGCAAGCGCCCATTCCGGCGCCGGCTGGCCGGGAGCCAGCGCCGGAACCCGTCACCGAACTTCCCGCGGAGCCGGCGTCGCACCCTCCGCCGGACTGCGAACCGGGTCCGCGCGCGCCTTGGCTCCGATGTGCTTATGTGAGCCCAAGCGGTGAGCGGTTGCGTTACTACCTTGCGCCGCCCGCTCCTGGGGCGGGGGAAGCATTGCCTGTCGTCACCATCCTCCACGGATCCAGCAATAGCGGTTCCGGCGACGGGAAGGCGCTCGATGGCGCAAGCCGCTTTGCCACGGATCTCTGGGTTCGGGAAGATATCCAGCGGCGTCACCCGAGCCTCGTCGTTGTTCCGCAAGCGGAGCCGCCGCCCGGCGAAACCTGGGTGCGCGCGTGGCGTGCCCCATCCGCGGATGACCCCCGGCCGAAAGAGGCGCTTGCGCTCGTCATGGAACTGCTGTCGTCTCTCGAAGCCAGGTATCCGGTGGACCGGAGCCGCCTTTATCTCACCGGGCAATCGATGGGGGGCTTCGGTGCGTGGCTGGCCTATACGCGCTACCCCGGAACCTTCGCCGCAATTATGCCGGTTTGCGGAGGCGGAGACCCTGGGGCCGTGGCTCCAAACGCGACCGCGGTCTGGGCCTTTCACGGAGAGCGTGATGCCGTGGTGCCGGTGGCGAGGGCCAGGGAAATGGTGGCGGCGATCCAAGCCGCCAGTTCACCAGTGAGATATACCGAGTATCCGGGTCTCGGCCACAATATTTTCGCGAAAGTCTACGCGGAAGACGGCCTCGTGGAGTGGCTCTTCGCGCAACGCCTCCCTGGCGCTTCGGGGAATCCGTAGGGCGCTGAGGCCGCAGGGCTATTTTGCCGTCCAGCCTCCGTCGATCACGATATCGGTGCCGGTGATGAAGCCGGCTTCGGGGCGGCACAGGTAAAGCGCCAGTTCCCCGATCTCCTTCGGGTCGCCGAACCGGCCGGCGGGGAGATTCGAGAGAAACATGCGGCTCTTTTCTTCGTCTTCGAGGATGGGCCGGTTGATTTCCGTGAGACACGGCCCGGGGCTGATGCCGTTCACGGTGATGCCTTCGGGCGCGAGTTCCAGCGCGAGGGCCTTTACCATCCCGAGCAGCGCCGCCTTCGACGCCGAGTACGCGGTCCGCTCGGGCAGGGAGATGTGGCTCATCATCGAGGTCATCATCAGAATGCGGCCGTAGCCGTGTCCCCTCATCAGGGGCACGCAGGAGCGGGTCATCAAAAAGGCGCTGGTAACATTCGTTGTGAGAATCCAGTTCCACTCGTCCAGGGTGAAGTCGGTCACCGGCTTCCGCAGATTCACACCGGCGTTGTTGATGAGAATGTGTACCGCTCCATAGGTTTGTCTCACGCAATCCTCGAGCGCGCGGACGGCTTCCTCGCGGGTAATATCGGCGGGGCAAACCTGGGCCTTGCCGCCGGCGGCTTCCACCAGGGCCGCGGTTTCCTTCAGTTGATCTTCGCCGCGCGCCACCAGCACCACGGTTGCGCCCGCGCCGCCGAGAGAGACCGCCATGGCGCGGCCCAGGCCCTTGCTGGCTCCCGTGATCACCGCTACTTTTCCGTCCAGAATTCCTTCCGAATTTTCCACTTTGCCTCCTTCGATTACGCAATGCCCTATAGGTCCTCAGTTTACTCGCCTTTCGGGGTGGTCTATCCTTGAGGCAGTTCGTAAACAATTTCATGGGAAACGAGGGAGGGGAAGCACTCATAATGCGAGTGATTCGGATACTTCTGATCGTGGCTCTGGCCGCGGTCTCCGCCTTGGCGGATTTCAGCTACAAGCAGGAAACCAAGATGGTCGGCGGATCGATGGCCGGCATGATGAAGATGACGATGCGGATGTCGAAGACCGCGCGCGAGGCGATGCTGGGCGCAACCTACGTCAAGGGCAACAGGTCCGCCGTGCAATCGGGCGATACCGTGACGATCTACGATCTCGACGCGGACACGATTACCACCGTGGATAACAACAAGCGCACCTATTCCGTGATGACCTTCGCTGAAATGCGGCAGGCAATGGAGCGCATGAGCGAAAAGATGAGCGGCAAGCAGAGCGAGGCCAATATCCGCTACAAGGTGAATATCCGCGACGGCGGAAAGACACAGGATGTGTACGGCTACCCGGCGAAGCTCACCGTCATGACGATCGAGATAGAGGGCTCGGATAAGAAGGGCAATTCGAGCGCCATGGAGATGGTGAACGATATATGGCTTTCGACGTCCGTCGCCGGTGGCGCGGAAATGGCCGCATTCCACAAGCGTCTGGCGGAAAAACTCACGGGCGCCATGGGGCCGGGCATGGGCATGATGGGCGCGATGATGAACCAGAAAGGCTTTCAGCAGGCGATGAAGGAGTTTAGCGAGCATGCCTCCAGCCTTCAGGGCGCGCCCGTGCTCACGGTGATGCGGATGGGGCCGGCGGGAAGCCTCGGCGCCATGATGGCCGATTCCGGCAAGATGCCGGAAGACAAACCGGAAGCGGATTCCGGCGAAAAACCGAGCATGGCCAGTGTGCTGAAGGGCATGGGGGGCATCGGAGGGTTTGGGCGCAAGAGGAATAGCCAGTCCGCGGACGAGCCGCCTCAGAGCGGAGGCTCGGCTTCGCTGATGGAGATGGCCACGCGCCAGTTCGATTTCTCCACCGCGCCGGTTGATGACAGCTATTTCTCGATTCCCGCCGGCTACAAGCAGGTGGAGAGCGAGATGAAGAAAATGCTCAAGTAGGTAGCGGAGCAACGGAAAAACGAAAGGGCCGCGCGGGGCATCCCTCGCGCGGCCCTTCGCCAGTTCAAGCGCCGGCTTCCCTGCCTATGCGATATCCACGTTCAATTCTTTCCAGGTAACGGCGCGCTTCTGGTAAATGGCCTCGCGGCCCATGATCGCGGTGAGCGCGCCCGAGCACCCCACGGCGATATCGGCGGGTGACTTGCTCCCGGTACGGATGGCGTCGAAGAAGCGCTTCTGATGAGCCACCGGGTCATTCTTGATGCCCTCGGCGAGCTTTACCGGCGTCGCGTTGCGGCCACGCGGGTAATACGTGCCGCTCATCAATTCCACTCCGCCCTTTTCACCATAAACATTGATGTACTGGCCGCCTCCCGGCATTTTCGAGGGGTGGAAGAACACCTGCGTGTAGCTTAGCTTCACGCCGCTTGGGTAGTCG
>CAZXBZ010000301.1:0-4995 GCA_964639135.1 uncultured Solibacteraceae bacterium
GATGAATTTCATCATGTCGAGCGCGATGTCTTCCTTGCCGCGCCCGCCTGAAGGGGTTGATTCGTTTTTCTCGTCAGCCATAAGATTACGTCCTCTCAATCTTATGATAAGAGGCTGAGGGTTTTCCCGTTCGTGCCAGTAGTTGCCGAAAAGCTTGTGCGGAAGATGCGGGGCGGCGCGCAAGCCTGGCTGATCCAGGCCGCGGACGGTGATTATTACGTGGTGAAGTTCCGTGAAAACGCTCAGCACCGCCGCATTCTGATTAACGAGTGGCTGGCCGTCTGTTTTCTCGAACAGACCGGCCTTTGCGCCGCGCGCGCCGCACTGGTTCATGCCCCGGAGGCATGGCTCCGAGACGCGGAGAAAGCGGGCCTGGCGATTGAATACGGCGGAGCCCGGCGGGCGGTCTCGCCCGGTTTGCACTTTGGATCGAGAGTGCCAGTGGATCCGGGCACGACGGCCATCTACGATTATCTGCCGGACGCCATTCTTCGCGATGTGCGGAACCGGAATCATTTCCACGGGATGCTGGCTTTCGACCAGTGGGTTTCGAACGCCGATGCACGCCAGGCGATCTTTTTCCGGGGGCGCATGCGGGAGTTCGTTCCGGAAAGCGACTTTGAGGCGCGGCAGCGGGGCTTCATCGCGATGATGATCGACCACGGCTATTGCTTTCAGGGGCCGGAGTGGAGGCTGGACGACATGCCGCGGCAGGGGCTTTTCGTGCGTTCCGCGGCGTATGAGCAGGTTCTTGGCTGGGGAGATTTCGAGCCGTGGCTGTCACGGATCCGGCACTTCCCGGAATCCGCCATCGACCGGGCTTTGAGCGGCATCCCCTCGGGCTGGCTAGAAAGCGGGGAGGAGCGGGAGATCGAGCGGCTGATGGAAGATCTGTTGCGCCGCCGTCGGCGAGCCCCGGACCTGATCGAAGCGTGCCGGCGGGCAAAACCCGGATTATTCCCGAACTGGCAAGCCGTTGCGTAGCCGGGGTTCACCCGCCGGTTGTGGCGTTGCAATAAGGCGCCGGTCCGGCTAGGCGGCTATTTCCTTGGACAGGAACTCGGCTGTATGCGGAGCCAGCAGAATGCCGTTCCGATAATGTCCGTAGGCCAGCCAGATTCGTTCGTCCGGCAACCGGCGCAGCTCCGGACCTTCGCCTTCGATGCCGGGGCGGAAACCCAGCCACGCGGAGGTTTCGGAGAGAGGTTCGAATAGCCCAGGGAGCAGGCGGTTTGTGCGTTCGAGGATATTCTCGACGGCGGCCGGGTTTACGGTACGGTCGAACCCGACCCGCTCCTCGATTGAGCCCGCCAGGACATCCCCCCGGCCGCGCTGCAGGATGTAGAGGTGATTCTCGCGCACGATCGGGCCGATGGTTCCCGGCGTCCTGAGGCACTCGACCAAGTGACCGCGCACGGGCAGTGCCTGACGCCGGGGGCTGCGCAAGGCCGCCCGTTCCGGCAGCGCGATCTGACTGGACCAGGCGCCGGCGGCGAGCACGACGGATTGCGCCCAGATCGAGGCACGGCCGGCCGCGGCCGCTTCTCCGCGAATTCTGTAACCGTCGCCATCCGCTTCGACTGCTTCGACCCGTTCGCCTTCGAGCAGCGTTGCGCCGTCCCGCTTGAGGGCGGCTTGAAGAGCGGCGTTGACGTGGGTGGGGTCCACGATTGCATCGTCTGGGTAATAGAGCGCCCGCAACGAACCGGGATGCAGCGAGGGGGCGAGTTCGCGAGCCTCGGCCTCGCTGATTTCGCGGACTTCAATGCCAAGCGACCGCTGGGCGGGAAGAACCCTTTCGAGACCGGTCCAGACGGCATCGGAGGAAGCTATCTCGACGGCGCCACACTCCCGAAAATCGATTTCCAGGCCGGAAGCTCCTTTGAGTTCCGCCACAAAAGCGGCGTACATCTCGCGGGCCTCGATGGCGCTGCGCGCCCACGGAGAGGCGCCATGAGCCTCCCCGCCGGGAGCCAGCATTCCGGCGGCCGCCATGCTGGCTTCGCTTGCCATGGCGCCCGCATCGATGACAGCGACCGAAAGACCCCGCTGTCGCAGCCTCCATGCCGTGCTTAAGCCGATGATACCGCCGCCGATAATGGCGGCATCGAATGTAGTTTTGTGTTCCAAATCTCAGATTAGCGCAGTCGGGGAACGCCGGAATCGTGAAGCGGCTGTTTCCCCGGCGTCATGGCGCTGGAGGAGCCGCGCCATGTTTTAGCGCTGCCGGGACCGTGGGAATGCGTCTGATATCCTGTTCGATACATGGGAAAAGTGCTGGACGGCGTCGCCGTAAGAGAACAGATTAAAGCGGAGTTGCGCCCCCGCGTGGAGCGTCTCCGGACGGCGAGGCGAGCGCCTGGACTGGCCGTCGTGCTTGCCGGCGGCGACCCCGGCTCAGCCATTTACGTTCGCAACAAGGTGAAAACGTGCGACGAACTCGGAATTTATAGTGAAAGCATCACCCTGCCCGAGACCGTTTCCACGGAGGAACTTCTCGGCATCGTTGACGAGCTGAACCGGCGCGAGGAGATCGACGGTATTTTGGTGCAGATGCCGCTGCCCGCGGGCGTGGACGCAAGGCGGGTGCTCGACGCGATCCTTCCGGAGAAGGACGTGGATGGATTTCATCCCGTGAACGTGGGAAATCTCTCGATTGGCAATCCGGGTCCGCGTGCGTGTACACCGGCGGGGGTGATCGAACTGCTCAAGCGCCATGAGATTCCGATGACGGGCGCGGAAGCGGTGGTGGTGGGGCGGAGCGACATCGTGGGCAAGCCGATGGCGATGATGCTGATCCACCAGAACGCCACCGTCACGGTGTGTCATTCGAAGACGCGCGACCTTGCCGGGGTTTGCCGGCGCGCCGATATTCTGGTGGCGGCGATCGGGCGGCCGGCCATGCTCGATGAGAACTACATCAAGCCCGGGGCCACGGTGATCGACGTCGGTATGAACCGCGTGACCGATGCGAGCGAGGTGGAGCGCATCTGGCGGGGAGACGCGGCAAAGCTCGCGCAGCTTTCGGCAAGGGGCAGCGTGCTGGTGGGGGACGTGAACCCGGTCGCGATGGCGGAACGGGCTTCCGTCTATACGCCGGTGCCGGGTGGCGTGGGTCCGCTGACCATTGCAATGCTGATGGTGAATACGACGGCCCTGGCGGAGCGGCGTCTGGGCCTTTCCTGACGGCCCCGGCGCATGAGATGGATGCGCGGCGGATGACGCCGGGCCCACTACTTCGGTTGAAAGGGGCACAATGCGGCGGGTGGGATTAACCGGCGGACTCGCTTCCGGAAAGAGCTTTGTGGGCGACACGCTCCAAAGTCTTGGCTGCGCCCTGTTGAAAGCCGACGAAGTGGGGCACCGGCTGCTCGAACCGGGCGGTGCGGCTTATCCGCTAGTGTTGGAGGCATTTGGAGGCGGCATTCTCGATGCCCGCGGAGAGATTGACCGCGGCCGTCTGGCGGCTCTCGTATTCGGACATCCGGAGAGGCTGGAGGCGCTGAATGCGATCGTCCATCCGCTGGTGTTCGCGGCCGAGGAGCGATTCTTCGGGGAGTTGTCCGGCCGGGAGGAAGCGGCGAGGGATAAGGGGGAAGCCGCGGCTTGCGGGGTGGGAGTGGTCGAAGCAGCGATCATCATCGAGACCGGGAACCACAAGAATTTTGAGAAAATATGGGTAGCCTGGTGCCCGCGTGAAACACAGATCGAGCGGGCCATTCATCGCGGCATGACCCGCGAGCAGGTTCTTTCCCGCCTGGAGCATCAGATGCCTCTCGATGAGAAGCTTACCTACGCCGATGAGGTGATCGACACGACCGGCACGAAGGAAGAAACCCGCGCGAGAGTGCTTGCGGCATACCGGCGGCTAATCGAGGAGTGCGAATGAGACGTGTACTCACCGTGGTGGTGGCGTTCCTCGCGGGGATCGCCGTTTACTATGTGTCGGCCTCGGCCTGGAACCCGTTTCGCGCGGTTTCAACGGCGGGCGGCGGCGCGCCGCTGGCTGCGTTATGGAGCGGGCCGGAGGTTGTGCGTTCCGCCGATCTTGGAGCGGACGAACGGAACAATATCGATATCTACGAGCGAGCCAACCCGGCGACGGTGAACGTGACGAGCGTGGAGTTCACGGAAAACTTCTGGTTCCAGGTGGTGCCTCGCGAAGGTGCCGGTTCCGGGTTTCTCATCAACGACGAAGGGCTGATTCTAACGAACAACCACGTGATTTCCGCGGATGGCCAGCGGCTTGAAGTGAGTTTGGTGGACCAGAGCCGCTATCCGGCCAAGGTGCTCGCTCGCGACATCGAGAACGATCTGGCGCTGCTCAAGATCGATGCGAAGAGGACGCTGCCGTACTTGCGGCTGGGGGAGAGCGATACGGTGAAGGTGGGGCAGAAGGTGCTTGCGATCGGCAATCCCTTCAGCCTGGGTGGCTCGCTTACGACGGGTATTGTTTCCGCGCTGGGACGCTCGCTTTCATCGGGCCGGGATTCCGTTCTTGAAGACATCATACAGACGGACGCCGCGATCAACCCAGGCAACAGCGGCGGCCCGCTGCTTGATTCGAACGGCGACGTGATCGGGATCAACACGGCGATCCTCAACGAGACCGGCGCGAACATCGGTATCGGCTTCGCGATGCCGATCAACCGCGCCAAGCTCATGCTGGATGTTTACCGGGAACGCGGGTCGTTTGTGCGCCCGTGGCTGGGTATCCGGTCGATGTTCGTTACGGGGGAATTGGCGGAGTATCTGAAACTCCCCAAGGACGGCGGATATCTGATCCGGGATGTGTTCGAGGGAAGTTCGGGAGCGGCGGCCGGTTTGAAGGGCGCGGACCGGGTTGTGCGGGTGGGGAACTACCGCGTGCCCGTCGGCGGGGACTTCATCACGGGAGTAGACGGACGCAAGGTGGATTCTTCCGATACGCTCCGGCGCGTGATGGCGAAAAAGCGCGTGGGAGACAAAGTGCGGTTCGACATTTTCCGGGCGGGC
>CAZXBZ010000302.1:0-4986 GCA_964639135.1 uncultured Solibacteraceae bacterium
TGGAGGACGGGATAGGCGAGCCCGACAGTCGCGGGGGCAAGCCTTCGAAGCTCCTCCGATTCAATCCGTCGCTCGGAAACCTCATCGCGGCGGAAATCACGGCGGGTGAAGTGCGGGTACGGCTGACCGACCTCAACGGGGTTGCCCTCGACGAGAGCAGTGCTCAAATCAGCTCCAAGCGCGACGCCGATCATGTCCTCGGACGAGTGATTGAACTGACCAACAGCGTACTGGCCAAGGAATCCGGCCGGCGCGAAAAGCTCATGGTGGTATCGATCGCGGTGCCTGGCCGAATTGATTCCGAGGCGGGTATTGTCGTCGGCGTGGACAACGTTTTTCGATGGTCGAATGTCTGTGTCCGGGAACCGCTCCAAGAAGCCCTCGGCGTGCCGGTTCTGATCGAAAACGATGTCAAGCTCGCCACGCTCGGCGAAATGCACTACGGCCTTGGGCAAGGCATTAAGAACTTCATCCTGATCAGGCTTACCACTGGCATCGCCGCCGGACTCGTCATCGACGGGCACTTATATCAGGGCGCGCATTGGACGGCGGGAGAGATCGCGCACATGATTTTTGACCGCTTTGTCGCCGTTGAGTCTCTCGACTCTCGCGGTTATCTCGAATCCGCCATCGGTCACGACCGCTTGCGGGAACGCGCGCTGAAGCTGCTCCAGAAAAATCAGGAGGCAGCGGCGGCTGACGCGGACTGCTCCTACAATGCTCTCACCGCCGGCGATCTCGAGGATCCGGCGGCGGCCGAAGTTATTGACGACCTTAAATCGAATTTAAGTCTCGCGATCGCGAATATCGCCGCGGTCGTCGATCCGGAATTGATCATTCTTACCGGTGATCTTTTTAGTCTCGTGATTCACCAAATCCGAACGACCGTAGAACATGTGATCCCATGGCCTACGCGCATCGAAACCTCCGCACTTGGACATGAGGCAGTTCTGCTTGGCGCGATCGGCGCCGCGCAGGATCTGGCTCATGAACTCCTTCGCGGCAACCAATCATCATTCCACTCAATCTCAGGGAAACAAGCTTTTGGGGGTTAGAATTAATGCTCAAGCACTTCGAGCGCTTCTCACTTCTCGTGGCGTTGATCCTCATCACCACGATTCCGTCGCTTTCTCAAACCGGGACGGCGACTATCCGTGGTTCCGTTTATGATGCCGCTCGCGCGGCCGTCCCCGGCGCCACTGTCACTGTCACCAACCAATCCACCAATGCCTCGCAGCGCGTGGCCACTTCCGCGGTGGGTTTCTATCTCTTCTCTGGACTCCCTCCGGGAAAATACCAGGTCACGGCCGAGCTTTCCGGCTTCAAGAAATGGGTTACCGAACTCGAGCTCCGAACGGGCGACATCACCGTCGTCGATCCGATGCTTGAGGTCGGCAGCGTGGACGTCGTCGTTGAAGTCAGCGGCGCGGCGCCGATCATCCCCACCGAGAGTTCGGAAGTCGGCGACGTGAAAGACGCTCTCCGCATCCAGCAACTGCCCTTGAACGGCCGATCCGTAACTGGATTGTTCGACTTGACACCGGGCGTGGTGGGAGGCGGTAACGCGCGAGTCAACGGACTCAAGGTCGGCTCCATGGATATCACGCTCGACGGTATGTCGATGGTGGATCGCTTCGGCGGCGGCATGGCGCGCGTACAGCCGGGCCTCGATACGATCGAGGAGTTCCGGGTTGAAACCGTCGGATCGAGCGCCCAATTTTCGCGCCCAGCCACGGTAACAATGGTGACCAAGAGCGGCACCAACCAGTTTCATGGCGCGCTTTTCGAGACCTTCCGGAACAATGCCGCGGGGCTCCGCGCCAGGGCACGGCAGGATGGCAACACGGCGCCCTTCTATGTAAGGAACGAATTCGGTGCGTCCGCGGGCGGGCCACTGTTTATTCCGAAGTTCTACGACGGACGCAACCGCACATTCTGGTTCGCCGCCTACGAGGGCTTGCGCCAGCGCCAGAACAGTACTTCCTCCGGCAACAGGGTTCCAACCGCGGCTATGTGGGAAGGCGATTTCAGCGGCGCTTTTGATAACAACAACAACCTCAGTGTCATCTATGATCCGATGACCACCGGTATCGACGGCCGGAGAACCCCGTTCCTCGGCAATATCGTCCCCAAAAATCGCCAGAACCCCATAT
The DNA here is from genome assembly GCA_964639135.1 of uncultured Solibacteraceae bacterium. Lineage (GTDB taxonomy): Bacteria > Acidobacteriota > Terriglobia > Bryobacterales > Bryobacteraceae > JACTMJ01. The sequence goes on from CAZXBZ010000302.1 coordinate 2,154, forward strand.
ATGGCGTCATGCAATCGGTCAGCCACATGCCCACCAACAATGTGAACCCATACATCGGCGGGAATATGGACGAAGTCTATTCGAGTCTGTCCGATACCGACAACCTTACCTTGAAGGGCGACCAGATCATTAACGATCGCAATTCGCTCTCTTTCCGCTTCACTCGCTCGTACCGGCGCGCGGCGCAGAATGGCGGCGTCTTCGGCGCGCCACGCCCGGATATCCCCAATGGCTTTGGCACGAGCCGCGGCGACTATTACGTGTACAACGGCACGTCGCGATGGACAAGCTCCTTCACTCCCACCTTCCTTAGCGAGTTGATGATCGCCACGCAACACGCTCCGAAGAGCTCCGGGACTCTGGCTGACTCCACGAACTGGGCGGATCAGCTCGGCTTCCCGAATCCATTCAACGTGACTGGGTGGCCCACGGTTAGCGCGGGAAGTTTCGGCTGGGACGCCGATAACCTCAAGGACGAGAACCTTACCGCCGTTGTCATCGACGAGAATCTTACCTGGATTCACTCGAATCACACCCTGAAGTTCGGCGCTCATTTTCGCCCCGAATACAATGACATCCAGGAACGTTCTCAAGCCCAGGGTAATCATGATTTTGGCGGTGGATGGACCAGCCAATACGACCCCGCGCGCGATGGCGCGGTCGCATTTACCGGCGATGGCTTGGCTTCGATGGCTCTCGGCCTGCCGAATAACGTCAGAGCGCGCTACAACCGCGGCTTTTTCGCTTTCCGGCAGAAAGAGCTTGGCCTTTACGTGATGGACACGTGGAAAGTGAGTTCCAGACTTACTCTCGATCTCGGCCTGCGCTGGGATAAGTGGACCGCATACAAGGAGAAAGAAGACCGTCTCGTCAATATCGATCCTCGCTCCATTTCCGACGTATTCCAGATTGTGACCCCAGGCAACACGCGCCTGGAAGACATGCCGAATGTCCCTCAGGGGATTCTGGATTCCTGGGCGGCACGCGGGCTAACTTGGAAGACCGCCAATGAGGTGGGACTGCCCAAGAACCTGGTGGCTGGCGACAACAACAACTTCGGTCCGCGGCTCGGTTTTGCCTATAAGCTTACCGATAAGACTGTTATCCGGGGAGCCTATGGACAGTATTACTGGACGATGCCGCTTTCGCAAATCCTGCAGTCGGCACGCGTGAACCCTCCGCTGGCTCTGGTTTTCTCGACTCCAGTGTCAACCATGGACGACACAAGCTCGTTCTCCATCCGAACCCTCCCACAACCGAACTTCTTCATCGGCCAGGTGCAGATCGACACCAACGGTGTGGTGCCGATTGGCGGCGGCGCGCAGGGAATCGCCACAATGGAGCCCTTTGGCTGGAAGGACAGCATGTCCCGTTCTTTCCACTTCACGATCGAACACGAAATCATGAAGAACACCGCAATGCGCCTCAGTTACATCGGAGCGCAAGGGAGGGACATGGAGCAGCGCTACGCGTTCAACCAGCGCGAGGCTGAATACAACTACGTGGCTCGCACTGGCTTACAGACGCCAGGGAATAAGGACCTGCTGCGCCTCAACAAGGATTGGAACCCCTCCAATGCAACCAATCACACGGGCTATTCAAACACCCACAGCTTCCAGGCCGAGATCGAAAAACGCTACTCCAGCGGCCTCTCCTTCCAGGCCTTTTACGTGTTCACCCGCTCACTGACCACCACCGACAGTGGCGGCTTCAGTTCCGGCGGCGGCAACATCAACTCGACCAACGGCATCTTCACGGTGCCGCAGCCCAACCAGATTCTGGGTGGCGGAGACGGCATGAGCTACGATGACCTGCTGCGGCTCGGATACCAGAATTCCACAAACGTCCCCGCGCACCAGGTGAGATACAACTGGCTCTACGAGCTGCCGTTCGGCAGAGGCAAGCACTTTGGTGGCGGTGTAAACCGAGGAGTGGATGCCGTGATTGGCGGCTGGCAGGTGGCTGGAAACGCCATGTGGCGCAGCGGCAACTGGATGGGTGTGAGTGCGGCCCGTTATCTGTTTGGCGATCCGACGATCCCGGAAGACCAACGGCTGACCATGACCTATGCCGGCCGCGAACGCAAGCTATGGTTCGCGGGCGACTTCGAACCGACGCTTGCAACGAATGTCGACCAGCAAAAGCTGCAGCAGTACGTGGCGGCTGACCGCAGCCAGCGCACGCTGCGGCCTCTTGGTTCGAATTTTGCGAACCAGATTCAGCAGGTGATGGCGGATGGGACGATCCGCAACACCAGCATCACGGACACCGTGAACTGGAACTCCCGGTCCTTCTACAAGGGCCCGGGCTTTTGGAACGCGGACGTTTCGCTGTTCAAGAACTTCAGCCTCACGGAACAGGTGGGGCTGAGATTCACGGCGGATTTCTTCAATGCGTTGAACCACCCGAACGACGCGAATCCGGATGCCACCACCGGCCTCCAGGACCTCAGCGTACAGAGTGGCGGAGGCCGTGTCATTCAATTCTCTCTGAGATTGAACTGGTAGGGATCATTTGACTCCAACCGGGGTTGAATGAATCGCAAGCTCATCGAGGCGGAACTCTTCGGAGTTTCCGCCTCGATTTTTTTGCGCGGTATTCGCGGGGATTTGCAACCACAGCCGCCAGCCGTGCGCTACCTCATTCCGTCCGGCTGTGGTATAGAAATGAGATGCCTTCAATCATGGACAGACGAAGCCTTCTTCAACTCGGGGCCGCACTGCCCCTCGCGCCCGCCCTCCATGCGTTCCAAGGCGCGAGCGCGGCTGGCCGGGCCTGGCAGGGAATCTTCGTGATCATGCAGACGCCCTTCCACGAGGATCTGGCGATCGAC
>CAZXBZ010000303.1:0-4974 GCA_964639135.1 uncultured Solibacteraceae bacterium
GCGCAGGATGCGGTGGGTGTCGGAGACATTCACGCCCATGGGCTTTTCGCAATAGACGTGTTTTTTGGCGGCGATCGCGGCTTCGAGGTGCTCCGGATGGAGAAAGGCCGGCGAGGCGATAAGCACGGCATCCACCGGACTCTTGAGCAGTTCCTGGTACGCCGTATATTCCTTGGCGCCCGAATACTTCTCCCTGCCGGCGGCCAGCTTATCGGGATAAATGTCGCAAATCGCGGCGACTCTGGCGAACTCGTTCTTCGCGAAAAGGCTGCTGACGTACATGCCGCGATTGCCGCATCCAATCAGGCCGAGCGACAGCGCCGAGTTGGCCTGGCTTCCGAAAGCGGTTTGCGGCTTCACGATCAGGAAACCTGCCGCCGCCGCCCCGCTTCCCTTGACAAAGCCGCGGCGCGATGCCGAATGATCCATAATTCTTGCTCCTAGGTGGTGGACTGATCGCCGATGAATCGGTATGAGCGCTCCGATTATATCAGCCTGGCCAAAGCCGCCAAATACCCGGGATGGAGAGCCCGGACGGGGCGGAGCCCAGGGAATTTCCGGCCGCGCCGGAGCGTGCGCCGGGCAGCCCTGGCGGCGAGCGGCGGCCCATCCGGCGGGCGTGGAATCGTATGTTACCCTGGAAACTGCGAATACGTCCCACAGGTTGAGCAACTTCCCATGAATCAGTTTGTTAAGACCCTTTTCCTGTCCGCTTGCGCGCTCGCCGCGTTCGGCGGCATGACCCTTTCCGCCCAGCAGAAGGTAGCCATTATCGACGTCCAGCGAGCCATCCTCGAAACGGCCGAGATCAAGAAGGCGCAGGCCGACCTTGAAGCGAAGTTCAAGCCGCGACAGGACGAATTCGAAGCGGCGCAGAAGGAAATGGCCGCGATTCAACATCAGCTCGATTCCCAGGCGGCGACGCTGACGCCGGCGCAAGGCGCGGATCTGCAGGGCAAATTGCAACTCACCGAGCGGCGCGTGCAGCGCATGCAGGAAGACTTGCAGGCCGATGTGGGCCGGGACCGCGATGCAATTCTCGGCCAGGTAGGCCAGCGGATGCAGGCGCTGGTGACGAAGATGGCTCAAGAGAAGGATCTTGACGTGCTGATCGACGTCTCCAACGCGGTGTATTTCAAACCGGCGCTGGATATTACGGCCGAAGTCGTGGCCGCGTACGACAAGGCGCTCCCGGCCAGCTAGAATTCGCCGGAGTTGGGAACACGCGTCGTCTCGCCGCTGTCCATATTGTCAGGTGACATGGCCGATTTCTTCAGTAATTACGGCATCCAGGACGCCCGGCGGGAGAAGCGCTGGAAGTGGGCGATCGGCACGATCCTCGTGGTGACGATTCTCTCGACGGCAAGCTACTATTTCTTCCGGACCTACTTTGAAAAAAAGACCATGGATCATTTTCTGGCCTTGCTCAAGGACAAGAATTATCCGGCGGCCTACGAAATGTTCGGATGCACCGAGGAGAAGCCCTGCCGGGACTACGCTTTTGAGAAGTTTCTGGAAGACTGGGGCCCCGGCAGCCTCTGGAGCGACCCCTATTACGCGGAAATCGCCAAGGTGCGCTACTGCGGGGACACGGTGATTTTCAATATGTTCATCAAGGGCGATGACGTGAACCTGGTGGTCGACAAACACACCCAGGAGATCGGCTTTGCCCCCTGGGCTACCTGCACGGGAACCATCGTGGAGATGGAAATCAAGAAATAGCGGATGCCCGCAACGCCCGCCCGCACTCTTCGCTCGCCGCGGCAATCAGGGACACCTCGTCAAGGGACGACCGGGAGATCGCTCCCCCGGCCGTCCGAATCCCAGCCACCGTTGGGACGACGCGGGAGTCAAGCGATCTCCCACTGAGGTAAAGCGTATCGGCGAGCGTGTTTGGATCGAGTTTGCACGGATATTTTCTGAAATGCACCGTGCATTTCATGTTTTTGCGGGCACATCCCGGATGCCCGCAAAATGCCCCCTAACGGACGCCGGATTTCACGGATGACGCCGCCCTCGCTGGAGCGATACGCCGCAGGTGGCTGACGGATTCCTCGATAGCGCCCGCCAGCGCTTCCACCTGCTCGAGCGTATTCCCGGCGCCGAGCGAGATCCGCACCGCGCGCCGGGCGTCGTCGCGGCCGAGGCCGATGGCGGTGAGCACGTGCGATGGCTCCACCGACCCGCTGGAACAGGCGGATCCGCTCGAGATGGCGAAGCCGCGCAGATCAAGCGCGATCACCAGCGGCTCGCCCTCCACATCCTCGAACGCAACATTACTGGTATTCGGCAGGCGCGGACCATGCGCGGCATTCACGGTGACTCCGCCGATTCGCGCAAGCAGAAGCCGTTCGAGATGATCGCGAAGCCCGCTCAGGCGGCGGCCCTCGCTTTGCAGTTCCTCGCGGGCGAGCGCGGCGGCCACGCCCATCGCATGAATACCTGGCACATTCTCCGTGCCCGCGCGCCGGTCCCGCTCATGGCGGCCGCCGTGGAGCAGCTTTTCACACTTCGCGCCTTTACGAATCCAAAGGACGCCCGCCCCCTTGGGCCCGTGAAATTTGTGGGCGCTGAGGGCGATAAAGCTCGCTCCAAGCTCCCGGCAATCCACGTTCACCTTGCCGCAGCTCTGCACGGCGTCCACGTGAAGCGGAACTCCGGCCTCCCGGCAAATCGCCGCGATCTCCGGTACCGGCTGCAGTGTGCCCAGTTCGTTATTCGCGTGCATCACGCTTACGAGAACGGTCTCCGGACGCAGCGCGGCCTTGATATCCTCCGGGTCCGCCACGCCGCTCGCGCCGACCCGCACGTAGCTTACGGCGACCCCCAACCTCTCCAGGCGCTCACAGGCGTTCAGAACCGCGGGGTGTTCAATGGTGGTGGTGACAACGTGCTTCCGCCCGCCGGGCGCGGCCGCCACCGCGCCGAAAATCGCGGTATTGTCACTCTCCGTCCCCCCGCTCGTGAAAACGATTTCGCGCGGATCCGCGTGGAGCATTCCGGCAACGGCGCGACGGGCTTCCTCCACGAGTTTGCGGGCGGACTGGCCATCCTGATGAATGCTCGACGCATTGCCGAAAGCCTCCGCCAGCGCCATCTCCATGGCCGCGAGCACCTCCGCGCGCAACGGCGTGGTTGCGTTGTGGTCGAAATAGGCACGGCTGGCGGTCATGGGCAAAGGGAATCGGGAGCGGTTTGATGCCAGAATGAATCTGTAAGCTTGAGATCGCTTCTACTCCTTAGTCTAGCAACCGATGCCTCCCGCCCCAGCCAACCGTCCGCCGATCCCAAAGCGGAAATCCGCTCTTCCGCTGATTACACTGCTCACGGATTTCGGCTTGCGGGATCCTTATGTGGGCATCATGAAAGGCGTCATCCTGGGGATTGCGCCGCACGCACGCCTCGTGGACCTCTGCCACGAGGGCACACCGTACGAGATCCCCGAAGCCGGCTTCACCTTGTGGCAGAGCTACCGCTACTTTCCCAAGGGCACGATTCACCTTGTGGTGGTGGACCCTGGCGTGGGCAGCGAGCGCCGCGCGATCGCGGTGGACGCGCTAGGGCAGCGATTCATCACACCGGACAACGGCGTGCTCTCCATGATTTTCCGCGAGGCCGCCAAGGCCAAGCCGGGTGGAAAACCCGCGTATCGCGTGCGTGAGATCACAAACCCCAAGCCGCGGCTGGCAGCGCCGGGCAACACCTTCCATGGCCGCGATATCTTTGCGCCCGCGGCCGCCCATCTCGCCGCCGGAGTGAAATTTTCCGCGCTGGGCCCTCGAATCGAGGATGCGCTCCGGCAGGATTGGGACCTGCCAGTGCGCACCGGAAAGCGCTTCTGGCAGGGCACGGTGCTGAAGGCGGATCGCTTTGGAAATCTGGTGACGAACTTCCACGCCGGAGAATTTCCGCTGACGTCGGGAATGTTCGAGTTACAGGCCGGCGCCGAACGGATCGACAGGGTGCATGCTCATTTTGCCGCCGCGAGCGAAGGCGAACTATTCCTTGTCGAGGGAAGCAGCGGCTACTGGGAAATCTCCATCAACCAGGCGCCGGCGGCGAAGCATCTCGGCTTAGTCGGCGGTTCTCCGGTGGAACTGGCTATTTTGGGATAGACGCCGATTTTCTCGCGAACCTGGGGTGAGCGGGCGGGCCGCCGCGCAGCCAGGATTTGCGCGTCTCCACGAGGAAACCTTATGAGGCGTGCTCTCTCAAGACCCGCTCGATCCGCCGGTCTGGCACAAGCCACATCGCGGCGACGGAGGCATAGATCGCGATGGCGATCCACGGACTCAGGAAAGCCGCGAAAATCGCGAAGAAATAGAACACCGGGGAGAGCTTGCCCTTCCAATCCCGCCCGAGCGCCTCGGCTAGCGGGGAGGCCTGGCCATCGGCCGCGAGGAGCGCGCGCTGCAGTATGTGATAGGCGACGGCCGCCATCAGCAATACAAACCCGTAAGCGGCGGCCGGAGTGGCATCCAAATGGTTCTCGCCCAGCCACGCCGTCGTGAACGGAAAGAGCGACAGCCAGAAGAGCAGGTGCATATTCGCCCAGAGAACGCCGCCGCTCACATGCCCGGCGGCATGGAACAGGTGGTGATGATTGTTCCAATAGATCCCCACATAAATGAAGCTCAGCACATAGCTGAGGAATACCGGAGCCACAGGCAATAGCCCCTCCAGGCGGACATCATGAGGAACCTTAAGCTCCAGGACCATGATGGTGATGATAATGGCGAGCACGCCATCGCTAAATGCCTCAAGCCGGTTGGTCTTCACCGTGTGATTCTAGCAGCGGACTTCGTTCGGTTGCATTAAGAAAATCGAACAAGCCAGAATGGCCGTATTTCCCTCACCCGCGACGGCTATCGAACCTTCATCAAGCGGCGAGCCGAACCGCGCGCAAAAAGAGCACGCGGTTCGGCCCGCCTCGAACGGGATCCTCACCAGCGGATCTTCTCCGGGAAATACTCC
>CAZXBZ010000304.1:0-4637 GCA_964639135.1 uncultured Solibacteraceae bacterium
CGGATCATCGGGCACGTGCCCACGCTGGCGGCCTATTGCTACCGCCGCCGCCGCGGGCTGCCGTATAACTACCCGGTGGATGGCCTCAGCTACGTCGAAAACCTGATGCAGATGCTCTGGCGCAAGACGGAGACGGAGTACAAACCGAACCCGATCCTCTCGCGCGCACTCGAAGTGCTCTTTATCCTGCATCTCGATCACGAGCAAAATTGCTCTTCCACCACGATGCGGACCGTGGGAAGCTCGCAAGCGGACCCCTACCTCACCACCTCCTCCGCGATTTCCGCGCTTTCCGGGCCACTGCACGGCGGGGCGAACGAAGCCGTGCTGCGCATGCTTGACGAGATTCACGACATCCGCCACATCCCCGCGTTTATCGACGAAGTCAAGGCCGGCAAGCGGCTTCTGATGGGCTTCGGACATCGTGTGTATAAGAACTACGATCCGCGCGCCAAGATTATCAAGCGGATTGCCGATGAAGTTTTCTCCGTCACGGGCCGGAACCCCAAACTGGAGATCGCGCTGGAACTTGAACGGATCGCCCTGCGGGACGACTATTTTGTTTCCCGCAAGCTCTACCCGAACGTGGATTTCTATTCGGGAATCATTTATCAGGCGATGGGCTTCAACCCCGCCTATTTCACCGTGCTGTTCGCCATTCCCCGCACGCCAGGCTGGCTCGCCCAGTGGGAAGAACTGGTGGCGGATAAGGAGCAGAAAATCGCCCGGCCGCGCCAGGTATACCTTGGCCATGAACGCCGCGATTTCGTGCCGATGGCCGAACGCAAGTCCGCGGTTGTGGCGGTTTAACACGGCCGGCGGATCCAGCGGAAATTCGATTGTTGGAAAGGATTGTTTAGATGTCTCTTCGTTTGCCTATCGCCGCGATTACCGATGAGTTTGCCTCCGGGCTGGAAAAGACCCTCGATTCCATGCACGGACTGGGAATGACCGGCGCCGAATTGCGCATGGTTTTCGGTAAGAACGTGATGCTGCTGAGCGACGACGAGGTGAAGGAGTTCACCAAGGCCTGCAAGGACCGGGGCATCGACGTCATCGGCCTCTCCACGCCCATCCTCAAGTGCGTGCTGCCGGACGCTCCGCCCGTGGACAATCGGTTTCATCAGGATATCTTCGGTTCCCAGAACACCATTGAAGACCAGCCGCGCCTGCTCGACCGCGCGGTGGAAGTGGCGCATTTGAGCGGAGCGAAAATCCTCCGGGTTTTCTCCTACTGGCGGACGATTCGGCCCGCCGAAACGTACACGCGGGTGGTGGACGCGCTCGGTACCTTAGCCGAACGCGCGCAAAAGGAAGATCTGATTATCGGCCTCGAAAACGAGCACGCCTGCAACGTGGCCACCGGCGAGGAAGCCGCCACGGTGCTCGGCATGATTTCTCACCCGAACCTCAAACTGGTGTGGGACCCGGCCAACGCCGTATGCGCCGGCGCCAAGGGGTATCCCGAGGGTTACTCCGTGCTCCCCAAGGAGCGTATCGCCCATGTCCACGCCAAGGATTGCACGCTCGTGGGGGACAGCTTCACTCCGGAGTGGGGTCCGCTCGGCACAAAGGACACGAACTGGCAGGCACAGATCGACGATCTCATCCGAGACGGCTATAAGGGCTACATCAGCATCGAAACCCACTGGCCCGGCCCTGGAGGAGATAAGTATCAGGCCAGCATGATCGTCGGCCAAAACTTGCGCGATATGGTTACGGCCTAGCCGGCCGGCCGCGCGGTATTGATTCCCGGTTAAGTTGCGCTCCCTCCGGAGCCGCCAGCGGATTCCCGCGCCGGCTTTACGGACGATGCGGGGCGCTCCACGCCGGCCGCGGCATAGACTTCGTCTTCGTCCAGGGTTTCGTGGATGAGCAACTGTTCGACGATGCGGTCGAGTTTGTCCCGGTTCTCCCTCAGCAGGCGGCGCGCTTCCGCGTAGCATTCGTCGGTAATGCGGTGAACCTCTTCGTCGATGGCGCTGAGCATCGCCTCGGAGACGCCGGCCATCCGAGGGTCGCCCTCCGCCGGCAACACCGAGAATCTGCCGATACGCTCCGACATGCCCCACCGGCCGGCCATCGAGCGGGCGGTGCGGGTGACGGCTTCGAGATCGCTTTCAGCGCCAGTGGTGACGGCGTTGAAGATTTCCCGTTCGGCCGCCATTCCACCCAGCGCGCCGATGATGCGGCCGCGCAAGTAGAACTCATCGTAACCGTAGCGGTCTTCTTCCGGGGTGGAAAGCGTAACGCCCAGGGCGCGGCCTCGGGGGATGATGGAGACCTTTCGAACGGGATCCGCTCCGGGCTGGAGCATGCCGAGCAGGGCGTGGCCGGCTTCATGGTAGGCGGTGCGCCGCCGGTCCCGCTCGGGGATCACAACGCTGCGCGCCGTTCCTAGCTGGACTTTCTCAAGGGATTCGGTGAAATCGTGCTGGGAGACGGCTCCGGCGCCACGGCGCGCGGCCAGCAGGGCAGCTTCGTTCACGAGGTTGGCAAGATCGGCGCCGGTCATGCCGGGCGTTGACGAGGCGAGTTGTTCAAAATCGACATCCGCCGCCAGCGGCACCTTCCGGGTGTGGACGCGCAGGATGGCGACGCGGCCTTTGCGGTCGGGCGGATGAACCATGATGGTGCGATCGAAGCGGCCGGGCCGCAGGAGCGCGGGATCGAGAACGTCGGGGCGGTTGGTGGCGGCGAGCACCACCACGCCCTCGTGACCGGAGAAGCCATCCATCTCGGTGAGGATCTGGTTCAGCGTCTGCTCGCGCTCATCGTGGCCGCTGATCGCGACGGCGCCACGCGCGCGGCCGATCGTGTCGATTTCATCGATAAAGATGATGGCGGGCGCAACTTTCCGGGCCTCGGCGAACAACTCGCGCACACGGCTCGCTCCCACGCCGACAATCATCTCGATAAACTCGGAAGCGCTCGCGCTGAAGAACGGAACATTGGCTTCCCCGGCGGTGGCGCGAGCCAGCAGCGTCTTGCCCGTGCCTGGAGCCCCGGCCAGCAAAACGCCTTTCGGCGCGCGCGCTCCCAGGCGGCGATATTTTTCGGGATAGCGCAGGAAATCGACCACTTCATTGATCTCGGCTTCGACTTCATCGATACCCGCGACGTCCCCGAAATTAACGCGCACCGATTCACGATCCACCGGTTTGCGCGCGCCGCCACCGCCGAAGAGCCCGCCCATCGCGGCGCCCTGCCGCCGGGCCATCCACACGTAGAAGAGAATCAGCAACAGAAAGGGAGCGACCGAGATCAGCAGATTCGTGAGCGGGCCGCGCTGCTGAACCAGGGGAGTGGCGCGGACGATGGCGTTGCCCGCCGCGAGTTCCGCGAGCAGATCGTCGGCGGCGAAAGTCGGCCGCTCGGTGGTGAATTTTTCGTAGGGGGCGCCCGCTTTCGCGCCCGGCTGGCCGGGGAGATCCTCCCCCGCGGGCACGGGCACGGCCTTACGCAGCGCCCCCTCGATACTATCCCCGCGGGCAAAGATTTCCTTGACGTTCCTGGCCGCTACCTGAGCCTTGAATTCGGTGTAGGGGACGCTGCGCGGCCCGTTCATATAGTCTTGAACGGTAAGCAGACCGAAGAGGATCGCGTAGCCCAGGGCAAACATCGCGATGATGGCCCAGCGCGGCCGGCGGCTTGGCGGCTGCTCCCGGGGCACCCCCTCGGTACGCCAGGGCTGGGGCGGACGCCGCTCTCCCGGTGAGTGCGCGCCGGTTGGAGTGCCGGCGCGCGCGGCGGCGTCTTTATCGGGTACGGGAGCCTTCTTCGAGGTGTCCAAATGCCATTACACCAGAAGTTCCTCGCGGCCGGCGCGAGCATACGGAGTGAGACGCGCCCGAGTATAGGGACGCCCGGTAATGCACAAACGGGAAAAACGGAACCGCAACCCTCACGGTCTTCGCGCTAAGATCAGGAGTTGCGGCCGCTTGCCGCTCCCAAGGATTATCACCACCGTGTCCGAACCTCTTAAGCTCTGGGGCGGCCGTTTCGCCGCCGGACCCTCGGAATTATTTGACCGTTTCTCCCGTTCGCTCCATTTTGACCGGAAGCTGATCCGCGCGGATGTGCGCGGATCGAAGGCGTTCGCGAACGCCTTGCTGCGCATGGGCATTCTCAACGATGACGAATACCGGCACATTTTTGCCGCGCTCCAGCGGATTGATACGGAATCGGCGGAGGAAGCCTTCTTCGCGGGAGCCGCGGATGAAGACGTTCACACGCTGGTCATTCGCAAGCTGCACGAATACGCGGGCGCGGCGGCGGAGAAAATCCACACCGGGCGCAGCCGGAATGAGCAGGTCTCTCTCGATACGCGGCTGTGGCTGCGGGAGGAGATCGACGCCACGCGCCACCAGGTGGCGAACCTGATCGAAGCCCTGCTGGACCTGGGCGAGCGCTACCCGGATACCGTGATCCCCGGCTTCACGCACCTGCGGCGGGCGCAGGCCGTGCTCTGGCCGCATTACCTGCTGGCTTATGTGGACATGCTGAGCCGGGACTGGCGGCGGCTCACTGAAGCCCGCTCGCGCGTGAACGTGATGCCCTTGGGCTCCGGCGCTCTGGCGGGCAGCGGCTTCCCGATTGACCGCGAACAAATCGCGCGGGAACTCGAATTCGAGGCG
>CAZXBZ010000304.1:4647-4941 GCA_964639135.1 uncultured Solibacteraceae bacterium
ACAACGACCAACAGCATGGACGTCTCCGGCGACCGGGATTTCGTGCTCGATTACCTCTACGCGGCCAGCACGATCGCGCTGCACCTTTCGCGCCTCGCAGAGGATTGGATTCTCTATTCGAGCGATGAGTTCGGCTGGCTGGAGCTGAGCGATCCGGTGACGAGCGGATCGAGCCTGATGCCGCAGAAGAAGAACCCCGATTCCCTGGAACTCATCCGGGGCAAGACGGGCCGGGTCTTCGGCAGTTTCTCCGCGCTCTATGTGCTCATGAAAGGCCTGCCGATGACCTACAAC
>CAZXBZ010000305.1:0-4936 GCA_964639135.1 uncultured Solibacteraceae bacterium
GGGGTAGACGATCGCGAGCGGCACCGATACGGCGACGGCGCTGATCGTATGGCCCGATGGAAATGAAAACTGGTCCGGTGGAAGCAGGGTTGCCCAGCAATGAGGCTGCAAGGAACAGGGCCGCTTTCTGCCACAGATTCGTTTGAGCAGCAGGAAGAGCGCCGCGCCCAGGCTGGAGGAGATCGCCGCGGCGCCCACCGCGATGAAGCGGCTCTTACCTCCAAACACCAGCAATAGCAGACACAGTACGTACCACAGCCAGCCGTCGCCGCAACGCGAGGCGGTAACCATCCATCGGCGAATCCAGCGGGGTGCGAGCCACGCATGGACGCGGTTCATCAACCGGTGATCTCCGGCCTCGATATAGTTCAGAACGTGCTGCCCAACTGACAATGCCGCAACCTCGGCGAGTCCTTCAAGAAAAAGCAGCCGCGCGGTAAAAAGACCGCTCGGCTCCCGGCTGGCGTTTCATGGATCCGTGCTCTTCTTACGGCGCCGCGAAGACCTGGCGTCTCGCGAATCAGGCGGCATCCCAGCGCCGCGGTTCGGTATCCCCCGTGTATGGTACGGGAGGATGTTCCAGGAATTCGTTGCGTTCCATCGTCCAGACGGGTAGCTTCGATGAAGGAGCGCCTCACATCCTTCAGTATGCCAAAGATCCATTTCCTCTTCTTCGATGCCGGCGGTGGCCATCGAAGCGCGGCAACGGCGTTGGAGGCTTCGGTGGCCAGTCACCATCCCGATTGGTCCACGGAACTCGTCAACATCGGCAAATTGCTGGAACCGCTCGATTTCTTCCACAAATACGCCGGCATTGCGGGGGAGGATATCTACAACAGGATCCTCCAGCATGAACTCACCCTGGGGTCCGTCGCCATGTTGCGCGCCGTCCAGGAAATCATCAGGCGTCATCACAAGCGGATCCAGCGGCTGATGGCGGCCTACTGGGAACAGACCAAACCGGACCTCGTGGTCTCGCTGATTCCGAATTTCAACCGCCCCCTGTTCGAAGCACTCGAGGAAGCGCGCCCGGATACGCCTTACATGACGGTGCTCACGGATTTGGCCGACTTTCCGCCTCACTTCTGGATGGAGCGGCAGGCCCAGTACGTCGTGTGCGGCAGCGCGAAGGCGGCGGAGCAAGCACGGGCGCTCGGCTACACGGAGCGGAGTATCTTTCAGGCGTCCGGGATGATTTTACAGCCCCGCTTCTATGAGCCGCTCCCCCTCGACGTCGCGGCCGAGCGCGAACGCCTTGGCCTCAAACCCCGCCTCACCACGGCGCTGGTGCTTTTCGGCGGGCACGGAGCATCCGCCATGTCGGAGATCCACTTACGGCTGGAACGCTCGAACCTGCCCATCCAGGGGATTTTCATCTGCGGAAGGAACGCACGGCTCGCTGAAAGCCTGGAGAAGGCGCGGGGGCAAATACCGATCCACGTTGCCGGCTTCACGGAGGAGATTCCCCGCCTCATGCGAATTTCGGATTTCTTCATTGGGAAGCCCGGCCCTGGAAGTATCAGCGAGGCAATCCAGATGAATCTTCCCGTGATCGTGCAACGAAACGCGTGGACTTTGCCTCAGGAACGCTACAACACCAGATGGATAGAGGAACACAAGGTTGGTCTGGTGCTGCGGAGCTTCAAGAGCGTGACGGAAGCCGTTACCTCCCTGCTCGAAGGCGGACGGCTAGACGGCTACCGGCGCAACACCGCAAACATCAGGAACCGGGCGGTCTTCGAAGTGCCAGCCTTCATGGAAACCGCGATGAAGCAGGGGCCACCAGGGCGGCCGACCGCGAGGTAAGGTGTCGCGCCCGCGCGGGCCGGCACTGCTTCTCCGGTAATCGGTTTACAATCGGTTTTCCGGTCCCGCTCCGCATGGGCTATGATGGCTATTTCTCCGGTCCCATCGTGCCCCGGAAGACTTGCGCACGCTGGAGGTAGCTCGCCTTGTCAAATTCAGACTTTCACGACATTGGGCCGTTGGCGCCGCCAAAGCGGCTCCTGATGGGTCCGGGACCCACCATGGTGGAGCCTCGCGTCTACGAGGCAATGTCCGCCCCGATTGTGAGCCACGTGGACGCCTACTTCTTCGAAGTGGCCGAGGATATTCGCCGGATGCTGCGGGAAGCGTTCGGAACGGCAAATTCGTTCACCATGGCGGTCTCCGGAACGGGCAGCGCGGGAATGGAAGCGGCCGTTGCTAACGTCACGGAACCGCGGATGAAGTTCGCCGTAATGGCGAACGGCTATTTTTCCGATCGCATGGCGGAAATGGCGCACCGGCAAGGGGCCACGGTGGTGCGGCTCGAAAAACCATGGGGCAGCGTCTACTCGCACGATGAAGTCGCGGAGTTCATCCTGCGGGAAAAGCCCCACGTCGTCGGCTATGTACAGGCTGAGACGTCAACGGGCGCCTACGAACGCGGACGCGCCATTTGCGAGGCCGCCCGGGCCGTGGATGCGCTGACCATCGCCGATTGCGTAACCAGCCTTGCGGGGATGCCGGTCAGCGTGGACGAAACGGGAATCGATGTGGCTTATTCCGGCACTCAGAAAGCACTCGGTTGCCCGCCTGGGCTGGCGCCCATCACGTTCAACAACCGGGCGCTTGAGCGGGTGCGCTCGCGCAAGAGCATCCTGCCATCCTGGTATCTCGATCTCCGCCTGCTCGAATCCTACTACGGAGAATCGAAGCGCTACCACCACACCGCCCCCATCTCTCTCTTCTACGCCCTACGCGAAGCGCTGCGGCTGGTTATGGAAGAAGGTCTAGAAAACCGCTGGCGGCGGCATTATGTAAACCATCGGGCCTTTGTCGCTGGGGCCGAAGCGCTGGGGATGGCGATGCACGTTGATGAGCCGAACCGTCTCTGGACGCTGCAAACTCCGCTGCTTCCGGATGGCACCGACGAGGCGGCGCTGAGGAAGTTTTTACTCGCGCAATACGGGATCGAAGTCCTCGGCGGCTTTGGTCCGCTTCAGGGCAAAGTGCTGCGGATTGGATTGATGGGCGCATCCTCCACGGTGGAGAACATCGAAGCTCTGCTTGGGGCGCTGGCCGAGGCGCTTCGCGCGCAAGGACGCCCCGTGCCGGGCAACCCCATCGAAGCCGCGAACGCCGTCTGGGCGAATCCCCCCGCCGTACTCGAGCTTTGATTTGAGGCCTGGCCGCCCCGACAGCGCGCGGAACAAAGCGCATGCCGCCTCGCGCGGACGCGCGTCAGTAGCTCCAGCGCCAGAGCGTAGCACCCGTGGTGAAGCCCGCGCCCACCGCGGCGAATAGCACCAAGTCGCCCTTCTTCAGACGGCCGGTTTCGATGGCTTCCTGGGTCGCCAGAGGGATAGTGCCACCGGTGGTGTTGCCATACTTCTCGATGTTGATCACCACTTGGTCCGGACGCAGCCCCAGCCGTTCGGCCGTGGCGGAAATAATACGTTTATTGGCCTGATGCGGGATCAGCAGTTTGAGGTCGGCCGCACTGAGCCCGGCCTGGTTCAACACTTCCGTGGCAACTTCATGCAGACGTCTGACGGCGAATCGAAACACCGCCTGGCCGTCCTGCTTTACATAATGCAAGCGCTGGTCCACGGTTTCGTGGGAAGCGGGCATCAAGCTGCCGCCGGCGGGCATTTTGAGACACTCCCCTCCGGCGCCATCGATTTCATGGAAATAGTGCCGGAGCCCTTCTTCGGGATCGTCCGTCGCCTCCACGATCATCGCGCCCGCGCCATCGCCAAAGAGAACGCAGGTCGCCCGGTCCGTGTAATCCACGATGCGGCTCATGGTGTCGGCGCCAATCACCATAATGCGATTGTGAGAACCCGACCGCACCAAGTCCGCCGCGGTATTCAGACCGTAGAGAAAACTGCAGCAAGCAGCGATCAAATCGAAACCCCACACGCCCTTGGCGCCCAGTTTGTGCTGCACCACGCAAGCTGTCGAAGGAAACAGCATATCCGGGGTCACGGTACACACCAGGATGGCATCGAGATCGGATGGCGAGAGACCCGCCGAATCGAGGGCGCGCCGCGCCGCTTCCACCGCGAGGTCCGATGTGGCCACGCCGGGGTCCGCGATATGGCGTTCCCGGATGCCTGTTCGCTCAAGAATCCATTCGTCGGAAGTATCGACGATCTGTTCAAAATATTGGTTTGTCAGCACTCGCGGGGGCACGTAGCAGCCGAGTGCGCTGATCTTTGCTCCGCGCACAAACCCTCCCATTCCACTCCAGGGTGGACGCAAACTCCGAATCTGTTATGTTACCGTATGAGGAGTGGCGGCGCATCAACTGCAACTGTTTGAAAGTACGAAGGATATTTATTATCGTGTGTTCAACGAGTTGCGCCCTCGATCAGCTCCTCCCGCGATCCGCATCTCGTTCAAACCTTACGCGAACGCCAACTGCTATATCCGCTGGAAAGAACGGCAGTTGCACGTCTTCCTCGCGGACAGCCTGAAGCTGGCGCCACCGCAAGTAGCGGAAGCCATCGCCTATATCCTGCTCGCAAAGATTTACCGTAAACCGGTTCCGGAACCGGCGCTCGAAGCCTACCACGAGTACATGAATCGCGGGGAGACTCGCGCGCGCCTCTCCCTAGTGCGCAGGGAGCGGGGCAGAAAGCGAATGGATCCCCCCCAAGGCGATCATTTCAACCTCGAAGCAATTTTCAAGGAATTGAACGACGCCTTTTTTGAAGGCCGCTTGGATACCCCCTCCATCGGCTGGAGCAAATCCTCGTCAGCCCGCGTGCTGGGGCACTACGACTCCACCCACCACGCGATCGTGATCTCACGATTCCTCGACCGCCCGGAGGCGGGCTACGATCTGGTGCAGGGGCTCGCCGCGCGCGTGCCCGAGCCGACGGCGGAGGCGCGATGGCTGGCCGGCGAGGATGTGCTCGCCGGCGTCGGCAAGTGCGAGCGGCCCCCG
>CAZXBZ010000306.1:0-4916 GCA_964639135.1 uncultured Solibacteraceae bacterium
GATCAGGATGTCCGCGTGGTGCATTTCCTCGATGGATTCCTTGCGCATCTTCGCCGCCATCTTCGTGTAGCCCCAGTTCTCGCACATCTTGGAGTGAACAAAATACTGATTGATGGCCGTAAGTTCGCGCTTCAGACAAAGGTTCAACATCTCTATAATTTTCGGATCGCCCTTCATCGTAATCTCCTTTAAGACAGGCGCGGCGGGCATAATCTTCCCGTGCCGCAAGGTTTCCATTGTAACAGCGGCATCTTGCGCAAGGAGTTCCAAGCCGCCGTGGAGCCCGGCCGTGTACTCTCTCCCGCGGCCAGACGCTCTCTGGACGCAAAGCTTCCCGCCGTCTCGCGACTAGAATGAGGAAATGCGGATTCCACGGATATTAGCGGCGGGGTTTATCGTAGCGTTCGTCTGCGCGTCCGCGCCCGGCCAGAAAAAGCCGATCGGCCTGGAAGATCTCGCCGTAAGCCATGCCGCGCCGCTCGCCACGGGCGTTGTCTGGCGTCCGGATTCGAAGGGATTCCGTTACGAACTCGGCGGCCGGCCGTTTTACTACGACATCGAATCGAAAACCTCGCGCGATCTTCCCGATTGCAATCGCCTCTGCCAGAGCGTGCCCGTTCCGGAGCCGCCGGCCTTCGAGTGGACTAATCGCGGCGTGCGCGAGCAGGAAGCGCAATGGTGCCGCGATAACCGCCACATGCTCGTGAAGTTTAAGGGCGACCTCTTCTGGGTGGATACCGAACCCAACGCCACCGAACCGGTACGGCAATTGACCCGCACGCTCTACGACGAAGCCGATCCGAAACTGTCGCCCGATTGCGGCTCGGTGAGCTTCCGAAAAGACTACGACCTCTACAATCTGAACGTCACTACCGGCGCCTTGAACGCGATCACCCAGGGTGGCGGCGCGGAAAGGATGAACGGCAGGCTCGATTGGGTGTACCCCGAAGAGCTGGCGCTTCCGACGGCCCACTGGTGGTCTCCCGATTCCGAACGCATCGCCTTCCTCCAGTTCGACGTAACGCTGGAGCCCCGGTACCCGCAGGCCGATTACCTCTCCAATCCGCCTCGCCCGGAGCCGGAACGCTACCCCAAAGCGGGCGAGCCCAACGCGAGTGTCAGGCTTGCCATCACTGACCGGCACGGCGCGGCGCCCCGATTTGTCGATTTGGGCAGTCCTGGGGAATACCTGATCGCGCGAGTCCGCTGGCTGCCCGATGGCAATCGCCTCGCCGTGGAGCGACTGAACCGCATCCAGAATGAACTGACGCTCTTTTTCGTGAACGCCGAAACGCTCGATACCGAGCGGATCCTGACGGAGAAGGACGAATACTGGATCAATCTTTCCGACGATTTCACCTACCTGCCGGCGCTCGACGCCTTCCTCTGGACCAGTGAAAACACGGGGCATCGCCACCTCTACCTCTACTACCTGAAGGAGCGTTACGCCCGCCAGCTAACCGAGGGCGAGTGGGATATCACGGAGATCCTGGGCGTCGATGCCGCCCAGAGCACCGTTTTCTTTCTTGCCACGAAGGAGAGCCCGCTGGAACGGCGGGTCCGCGCGCTCTCGATCGAAAGTGGTGCGATGCGCGAGTTGAGCGGCGTTTCCGGGACATGGGAGGCGGTATTTTCACCGGATGGCGCCTGGTGGCTGGGCCGCCATTCCAATACGCGTTTAGCGCCCATTCAGGAGATTTATACTTCGGCCGGAAGGAAATACGCCACGCTTTGCGAGCGCGACACCGGCGTTCCCAATCGCTACGATGTGCTGCCCACCGAGTTTCATACCGTGAAGCTTAAAGACGGCGTCGTTCTCCATGGCCGGCTCATCCGGCCCGCGGGTTTCAAGCCCGGCCGCCGCTACCCGGCCATCGTCCAGGTCTACGGAGGGCCGCACGCACAGAATGTCCGCGACGTCTGGAGCGGGCTTACGATGGACCAGGTTTACGCGCATCGGGGCTTCGTCATCTGGCAAGTGGATAACCGTGGCACCTCCGGCAGGGGGCATGCCTTTGAAACTCCCGTGGCGCGCAAACTCGGCGTCGTCGAACTCGCGGATCAGTTGGAGGGTATCGAATACCTGAAAAAGCTCGGATTCGTCGATGAAAAGCGTATCGGCGTGAATGGCTGGAGCTACGGCGGCTACATGACCCTAAACTGCCTGCTCAACGCGCCGGATACGTTCAAAGCGGGTATCGCGGGCGCGCCAGTGGTGGATTGGCGCTTCTACGACACGATCTATACCGAGCGATACATGGATCTGCCCGAGGCGAATCCGGAGGGCTACGCCCAAAGTTCATTGCTCGACAAGGCCGGCAATCTGAAAGGCTCGCTTCTCCTGATCCATAACTTGTCGGACGATAACGTCCACTTCCAGAACTCCATTCACTTCATGGATCGCCTGCAGCAGGCAAACAAGCCCTTCGATCTGATGGTCTATCCGCAAAAAACACACGGCGTCACGGGAACCGCGCAACGCCACATGCAACGGATGATGCTCAACTTCTTCGAGAGAGAGCTAAAGAAGCATTGAGGCACGCCACGCGCCCCGGCCCGGTATCGCCGCGAGAAGATATTCGCGCGGCTCAATGCTTCTTTAACAGATAGATCCACCGTAAGCCGGTCTTCACTTCAAGCGTTCGAACAACGCGGAAGCGCTCCGCCACGCGCGCTTCGAAGTATTCCCTCGTCAGATAGGCATGAATCGCATCGCGGCCCCGAAGCAGCATCTTGAAATGAGCATCCGCCGGGTCAATATATTCCAGCAGAACGTACTCGGAACTCAGCTCCGCAAAAAAATCGAGCGCATCGTGAAGCAGCACACCGTTTGTAACCAGCAAGTGGTGCAGCACGGCCAGCGCCAGGACGAGATCGAACTGGCCGCGGGCACGTTCGAGGAATGAAGAGAACTCCCGGTTACGCCACCCGTGCGCCGGTGTGGGGCGCGCGAGATCGAGCACCAGCGGCAAAATCGGCAAGTTGCCCGAGTGAGCCTCTTTATAGAGAGCTCCAACGGCTCCCTCGTCTTGATCAAAGGCAATTACGGAAGCTCCATGCGCCACGGCGGCCTTGGAAAAAAGTCCTTCATTACATCCAGTGTCAAGCACACGCCGGGGTGCGGCGATGCCAAGCGCTTCGTCCACAAACTCACGCTTGCGGGCAAACTCTTCCTGGGAGTAACTGGGAATCCGCTGTTGATAGGCAGTCCAGTGTGTGGAAACTCGGCGCTTCGGCTGAACGGCGTTTAGCTGCCTCCTGAAAGATCGCAGAATCCACCGCATCGTGTACTCCGCCTTTTCAGGCGTGGCCGCCTTGGGCTCCCAGCTTGCTTCCGGCGCTCGCCGGCTGGAAAATCGTTCGAGAAACAGCGGAGCCGCCACCAGCGAAAAATAGCCTCGTCTAAAAAGCTTTGAGAATCCCGGCAGCGCGCGCAATTCTCTCGCTTCCAGGCCATCCCGGTGTGTGAGATAACTTGCCTGAGCTTTCGGAATCCCCAGTTTATGCGCGAGCAAAGGTAGCAGGAACTGCCTGGTAAACTGTCCGCCGGCGCCCCACGCGGAACCCAGAGGATTCCTTCTGGCAAATGACGGAATATCGACGAATACCGGCTTCCCGTGACGAAAGACGACGTTATAAGGCGTCGCGTCCTTCAGGACAAAGCCGTGCGACAGGGCTTGCTCCGCCAGGTCCAGGGTAAGAGAGGCCGCGTCGAACAACTGCTCGATACTCCATTCGTTCGGGTAGCTGACGAAGGGAATACGGTCATGCTCAACGACATGGGTGAAGTGCCGGTGAGTCTCAATTAAGCGAACGGCCGAGACCAGTTCGCCCGGCGCGCCGAGTTCCTGCGTGGTGACAATGGAACCGTCTTCGGCTAGTTTAGCGGCCAGTGGAGAATCGAGGAATTCCGCCAGCGCCGTGTGACCCTCGCGGGTAAGATACCGCAGCACGCGGGCGGGCTCAAGCACCAGGCTGCCCGAGGGGTCGCGAAACGTCGGGAGCGTCTCGCCGGCAAAGGTCCCAGACCTCGATTCGTGAGCCACGCCGCTACCGCTTACCCGTAAACCATCCAAGAATTTTTCTGGAATAGAAGCCAACGCCGACAACCAAGCCAAGCAGCAACTGCCACAGAACCGTGCCCGTTCCGGGGTCGACATAGGCAAACGCGGAAGCGGGCGTGATAAGCGCGATCACCACCAGGAGCGCCAGCGAAGCGCCGCGGAAATTGTCACGGTTTCGAAGAATGTGATTCAGCGTACTGTTCACTGTAAGGTATTCCTTTCAAGCGGAGATGAGTTACTGGCGTGGAGAGCATGGCCTTCAAGATAATTTGCCAGTTCCTCGCGAGATAGCGTTCCTCTTTCCAAGACTCCGCGAACCAACGGAGCAAGGATCGTCGTTTCGACGTGCCGTTCGATCACTCCATGTTCGCCAGTGCCGGGTAATTTGATCATTAACGGCACTCGCAATTCGTTGCGGTCATGCAGCATTGCCTGCTCCACGCGAGTCAGGCATCCCCAATCGCTCCAAAACGATCGGAGTCCGTGATCGGAGGTGAGAATCACCAGGGCCGAATCCCACTCCCCGCGCTCCTCCAGAATCGAACGGATCTCTCCGAAGATGGAATCCGCAACGGCATAATTTTCCACCAGCGATAGCCTGGCCGAGGCGGAGCTCGGCGGGGCAGTCCGCGCCACGGCTCCCGGCGGGTGCGGTGTCGCCAAGTGCAAAATGCTCAAGCCACCCACTCCAGAGCGAAGAAACTTCGCTGCTTCAACTCGCTGCTCATCGAGGATACTGAGTATGCTGGCACGATAGTCTCTCAAGCCCACTTTGGCGGGATCAGCCCCACTTGTGGGATTACACGGGTCTGTCCTTGCACCCAGTGCCTCCTGGTGCGCCTGGGCATAAAG
>CAZXBZ010000307.1:0-4914 GCA_964639135.1 uncultured Solibacteraceae bacterium
GTTTGGAGTGACTTCCTCACGCGTTTCACCGCCGGAGCACCGGATACGCATCTCGTGCCCATCCATCTCATCGGAAGCCGTGAGGCCGTGCCATCCGCCGCCGCGGCCAGCGCAACTGACGGCGCTCTCGTCACCAGCGTCATCCGCTACCGTGAAGATGCTCTCTTCCGTGGCCGCCGCGACAGCGCGGGTTTCGAGAACATCGAGCCCACTTCCTTCGAAACGGCGCTGAACATGCTCTGGCGGGGAGCGACCCTGGAAGACTATTCCGGCGCTCCCCATCTGAACGAAATCCTCAACGCCGCCACCGGGACCGCTTACCTCTCCCCCGGCACACGCATCACCCTCCGTGGCGAACTGCTCGGCCCCGATTGGAGCGCGCCCCCGGACTCTGAATGGCCGCTTCACGCGGGCGCAAGCTGCCTCTGCGTCGGGAATCGGCCCGTCGCCATGGGTGGCCTCGCCCCGTCGGAGATTTCCGCGCAGTTACCCTGGCTCCTCCCCGCCGGGTTCGCCTCCGCGCGCTTCGTCCGCCAGGGCGTCGCCTCGGCGTCCCACAATCTCGAAATTCTCGACGCCTCGCCCGGCATCTTTCCCCTGGCCATTACGCGCGCGGATTCCGCATGTAGCATTGCCGATTCAGGCGGTGTTCGCCCCGGTGACACCCTCGAACTTGAAGCCACCGGCGTAGGCCCGCTCAACGGAGGCACGGCGGGCCTCTCCGTGCTGATGGACGGCACTCCGGCCGAAATCCTCGATGCCGCGCTTTCCGCCCAAGCGCAGGGCGTTGCCACCCTTTATGTACGCGTGCCGGCCCGTGCCGCGCAAAACGGACGCGAGGGGCTTTCCCTCCGCCAGGGCATCCGGGCCAGCAATATCGTCCCCCTCGATTTCGCTGGCGACGGCCGCCCCACCGTGACGCTAGCCGCCGAACGCTCTCGCATCCTTCTCCAGCCGGGAGGCTTGAGCATTCCCCTCCGCATCGAAACGCATGGCGTCAACGGATACTGCGGCTCCGTCGAATTCAGCGCGGAAGGTCTGCCCAAAGGCATCACTGCCCTCATCGGAAACGTTGAGGCTGGCAAGCCGGCCGCGCTCCAGCTAAAAGCCGATACCTTTGTTGAGACTATCGGCGGACGGCCCTTCTATCTTTATGGGCTTCCCACTCCGGGAGATCTGGCAATGCTGGCGCTTGAAGTGCGCGTCATGCCTCTGGCGGGAGAAATGGAGGTAGCGCTCGAATCGAGAGGGTACCCGGCGGGCGCTTCCGCCGCTATCACCTGGAACGGCGAACTGCTTCCTCCCACCGGGAATAAGGCGCCTCGCGGGCTCTATCTTCAGATCATCGGTCCCCGCGCCGGCGTCTTTCTTCCCCTCGAACGCTATGACCTTTGGGAGAGAGAGGATGAAGGCGCCCGCCTCGAGGCGCGCCTGAAAACGCTCCGCGCGGGCGTCATTGTCGGGATGGCCGTGGCCGACGAGGCTACACTCCACATGCAGCCATCGCTCCGGGATTGGATCCGGGAAAATCTTGCGAGCGCCGAAATCGCCACCCTCGGCTATCAGCACTCCTGGGCGATTCTTTCGAAGATCGGTGCGTCCGCCCCGCTGACGGAGAGCGCCAGCGCGAACGGACCCGCCATCGCCGGGGCCGTGCTCGTACTTCCCGAAAAATAGGCGCGGCGCATCGGAAACCAAGCGGCCAAGGTTAGGCCGCCCGTTTCAGCACTTTATCGAGCGTCTTGATCGCCCGGTCCACTTCCTTCTTGCGGATCACGAACGGCGGTAGGAAGCGCAGCACGGTGTTGTTCGTGCAGTTAATCAGCAGCCCTTCGTGCATTGCGTCGGTCACGAGGTCTTTCCCCGGACGGTCCAGGTCGATCCCCAGCATCAGGCCCGCGCCGCGAACCTCTTTGATCATTGCGTGCCGTCCGGCCAGCTTCCGCAGTTGCTCCTTGAAGTAAGCCCCTACTTCCCGAATCGAAGGCAGCAACTCCTCCAGAATGTCGAGCGATTCCAGACCCACCCGGCACGCTAGCGGTCCCCCGCCGAAGGTTGTTCCGTGCATTCCTGGGCCGATCGCCACCGAGGCCTTCTCGTTCGAGCAGATCACCCCGAGCGGCAGCCCCGCCCCGATCGGTTTCGCCGTCACCATAATGTCGGGCATCACCGCCGGATCGTACATCTGGTAGGCGAAGTACTTCCCCGTCCGCCCCACGCCGCACTGGATTTCGTCGAATGTCAGCAGCGCGTTGAACTTGTCCGCCAGCGCCCTCGCCTTGCGGAGGAACGCTTCGTCAATCAGGTGGATGCCGCCCTCGCCCTGCACCACCTCCAGCACGATGCCCGCCGTGTTCTCGCTGACGGCTGCTTCGAGCGACGCGATGTCCTGCCGCGTCACGTATTTCACGCCCGGCAGCAGCGGCTCGAAATCCTTCCGGTATTTCGGCTGCCCCGTCAAAGTCAGAGCGCCCGTCGACCGCCCGTGGAATGAATTTTCTAGCGTGACGATCTCGTACTTCGCGGGTGAAATCCCGTGGCCGTGTCCGCGCATCATCTTGATCGCGCCTTCCATGGCCTCCGTGCCCGAATTCGCGAAGAAAGTCCGCTGCAGGCCGCTGATGCTGGCCAGGCGTTTGGCGAGCATGCCCTGATAGGGGTTGTAGTACAGGTTGGAGCAGTGGATCATCAGACCCGCTTGCTCCTGAATCGTTCTCACGATCCTCGGATGGGCGTGCCCCAGCCCGTTTACGCCGATTCCGGAAATAAAGTCGAGATACTGGCGGTCCCGCTCATCCCAAACGTACGGACCCTCGCCCCGCACCAGCAGAAGAGGGTAGCGGCCATAGTTCTGTAAGACATACGCCTTCTCCAGATCCATTACCTGTTCCAGCCGGAACCGGGGCGTCTTGCGTCCTGAAAAAATACCCATACCTCTCCATAGTATTTCATTGGGTTTTCGTCCGACTCATCCCGACACGCGAGCCCTTCATTCGCGCGCGTCCGTGTTCGGACGCTATCCTGAATAGACCACGCCGCCGCCAGCCGGCCGGCCGTTGCCGCGGCGTCGTCGTTCCAAATCCGGGAGTCCATGAGAGCCGCGATGCATCACAAATCGGTCATGTATTTCGTGCTGGGTTGTCTGATCCTGCCTCTGTTCCTGCACGCCCAAACTGAGGCCGCCGCGGCCTCGGCGTCCCCAGGCGGTCCAGCCTCCGCCTCCGCCCCCGCGGAAGAGCCCGCCGGTAACCCTCCGCCCGCCGGCGAATCTTCCTCCAGCTCCGCGTCCTCGGTGTTCGATGCTCCCGAACCCTACACCCCCATTACCGCGAACGAGCGTGCCCAATGGTATCTGCGCGGCACCGGCATGTCGGCTATTGGCGGTTCGGTCTTTAGCGCCGCCTGGTCCACCGCCTGGCGTTCTCCACGGGAGTATCCGGAAACCTGGGGCGGGGTCGGCAAACGTTACGCACTCAGCATCTCAGGTATAGCGATTTCCAATGGCGTCGAGGCCGGCCTTGGCGCTGCCTGGGGAGAAGACCCCACTTACTACCGCAAGGGTGGCCCTCTTCGTGGAAACCTGAAGGCACGTGCCGGCCATGTGCTGCTTTCCACCGTCACGGCGACGGATCGGCATGGCCACACCATGCCCGCCTATTCCCGCTTCATTGCGATTCCCTCCAGCAGCTTCCTTCAGAACGCGTGGCGCGTCGAAAGCCAATCCTCGGCGAATGATGCCCTCCTGCGCACTCTCTACGGTTTCCTCGGCCGGGCGGCGGGGAACGCCTTCCTCGAATTCCTGCCCGATCTCCGCCGCAAGAAGGCCAAGCCCTGAGCGGCGGATTCGCTTACCTCTAAGGATTCCATCGCGAACGCCGATATACCCCAAAAGGCCCGGCGCCGGCTGGCGGGAAGGGAACTTCCGCCACCGCCCGCCCATGCCTCGCTAAGGAGGGCCGCCATGCGGCGTGCGCTTATCACGGGAGTCACCGGCCAGGATGGCAGTTATCTCGCCGAATTCTTGCTAGCCAAGGGCTATGAAGTCCATGGCGTCAAACGCCGCTCGTCCAGCTTCAACACCGGGCGCATCGACCCGATTTACCAGTTACCAGGATCCGCATGAGCGGCCCAGCTTCTTCCTCCACTTCGCCGATCTCAGCGACGCCGGCGGCCTCTGTAAGCTCCTCTATGAGATCCGCCCCGATGAAGTCTACAATCTTGCCGCGCAGAGCCACGTGCACGTCAGCTTTGATATCCCCGAATACACCACCGACGTTACCGCGACCGGCGCGCTTCGCCTTCTGGAGGCGATGCGTAGTTCGGGGGTGAAATCGGGCTTCTACCAAGCCAGTTCCAGCGAGATGTTCGGGCTCACCAGCCCGCCCCAAAACGAACAAGCCGCCTTCCACCCTCGCAGCCCTTATGCGTGCACCAAGCTTTTTGCCCACTCCATCACCGTCAATTATCGGGAGAGCTACGGCATGCACGCCTCAAGCGGCATCCCCTTCAATCACGAATCTCCCCGCCGCGGAGAAACCTTCGTCACGCGGAAAATCGCCCGCGCCGTTGCCCGCATCGCGCGCGGCCTCGAGGGAACGCTTTTTCTCGGCAATTTGGATGCCCGCCGGGATTGGGGTTACGCGCCCGAATACGTCGAGGCCATGTGGCGGATAGTCCAGCAGTCCGCTCCCTCGGATTTCGTGATCGGTACTGGTGAAATTCACTCCGTGCGCGATTTTGTCCGGGAATCCTTCTCCCTCGTCAACCTCGATTGGCGTCGCCATGTCGCCATCGATCCCCGCTATTTCCGCCCCGCCGAAGTCGATGCGCTTCAGGCCGATCCTTCGAAGGCCCGTCGCGTCCTCGGCTGGGAACCGCGCACCTCGTTCCGGGAACTTGTCAGGATCATGCTGG
>CAZXBZ010000308.1:0-4843 GCA_964639135.1 uncultured Solibacteraceae bacterium
GGATGCCCGCCTGGGCCGCGGCCGCAGTCAGGCACTCATCCATCGCCTTCTCACAGCGCGCGCGCCCCTCGGCTTTTCCGACGTGGTTGCACGGTCCGCCGGCGCCGCGGCCTAATACCTTGCCATCCTCGCCGGCGATCAACGCCGTGGTGCTTGTCTGCCCGCCATCCACGCCCAGGTAGAGCGGCATCGTCAATCTCCGGTGTATTCGCAGCCGCTGGTGCAGGTTTCCATGATCCGTACGCGGCTCAGGCCTGGAAGCGACGGCTTCAATCTCCGCCAGATCCAGTGCGCCAGGTTCTCGCTTGTCGGGTTTTCGAGCCCCTCGATTTCATTGAGGTAACGGTGGTCCAGCGCGTCCACGACCGGCTTGCACACGGCCTTGATCTCCGCGAAATCCATCACCCAGCCCAGTCGCTCATCAAGAGGCCCTTCGACATAGATCCGGATGTGGAAGGAGTGCCCGTGAAGGCGGCCGCACTTATGGCCTTCGGGCACATGCGGCAGCCGGTGGGCCGACTCGATCGAGAAATCCTTGAACAGTTCCATGAACGCCTGGCTCAGGAACTATTGTTTCATGAGCGAGCCCGCCCGTTCTCCGAGCGGTCCGCCAAAAGCACAATGGCTCCCCGCGCGAGAAGCAGCCAGTCTCGCGCGGGGAGTCTCGCTGTCCATCTAGTAGCTGACCGCCGGCTCCATTTCCTTGGCTTCGGCGATCCATTTGGCCACCATGGAGACACTCGGCACATTGCCGGTAAGTTTCCGCTTCTCGTTTACTTCGGCCAGCTTGGCGGCGAGATTCTCCGCATTGCGCGCGCGAAGCTCTTTCACCGTGTCTACTCCGGCCGCCTCGAGCAGCTCCGCGTACTGGCCGGCGACGCCGTTGATCCGCATCAGGTCCGCGTGGTTCACCCACTTGAGGATGTACGCGTGGCCGATGCCCGTCGCCGCTTCCAGATCCGCGCGGCCTTTCTTACCGCCGGCCTTCGCGAGCAGATCCGCGGTGGTCTTGATGCCCGCCGCTCCCAGCTTCTCCGCGTATACGGGGCCGACCCCTTCGATATCTTCGATCTTGTTACTCATGGATGGAGGATCTCCTTCTAAATCGCCTGGATGGAGCCGCCGTGAAAGCGGCGCTCCTCGAAGGATATCCTAATCCGATACCGTCCCCGGCCGCTTACGGGCGAGAATATTTTTGAGCAGATATCCGCCTACCGCCGGCCGAGCATCGCCCCCAACCAAACCGCCAGATAGCCGAAACCCACGCTGCTCGCCACATAAAGAGCGGCAATCGCCCGGTGGCCATTCCTCATCGCCGTGAGGGTTTCAAACTCGAACGTGGAGAATGTGGTGAAGCCGCCGAGGAAGCCGACCACTAGAAACAGCCGCCAGTAGGGGTGAACTTCCCAGCGCTCCGTAAGCAGCGCCATGATGAGCCCGATCAGAAACGAACCGGCGACGTTGATTAGGAACGTGCCCATGGGGTAGCGCCAATCAAGCCGTGCCAGCACCCAGTTCCCCGCGGCGTATCGGAGCATCCCTCCCAAACCGCTGCCGGCCAGAACCATCAGATATTTTGCCATCCGGATAAAATCTCCCCGGCCGTGACGGGCGGCGCGCCATCCGTCAGCTTCGGTCTAGAAACTTCACGTCTTGCGCTCCCGCGCTCATCAGCAGGCCGTGAATGACGGCTTCCGCGTTCCTCCGTGCCTGCTCGAGGATTCCCATGTCGCGCGCGGCTTTCTCCACTTCCGTGCGTGCCTCGAGACGCGCTTGGCGTTCGAGATCCTGGTTGTAGGGAACCCACGGCGTCCACCAGGTAATCGACCGGTCCCATACGCGCGTTTGTTTGTCGTCAATCTCCACACCGGTCACATCCGCGGGTGGCAGCGACACCAGAACCACCCCATCGCCCCGCACCGTAATGTCGTCATCGCGAAGATGCGAGAGATCGACGCCCGCCGCTACCTCCGCCTGCACGAAGAGCAACAGCCGCTCCGTGCCGAAGGGAATCTTTTGTTCCTCGAGCGCGATCGCTTTTTGAATGGCGTATTTCACCGTGACCAACTGGCTGAGCCCGCGGATCCGCTGCACCACGGAGGGCGGGTCGAAGACGCGCGCCGTGCCGCCTTCCCGCGACAGGAAGCGCCCGGCGCGTGCCGCGAACAAACCCACGGCGAGCCCGGCCGCAAGACCGATCACCAGAGCGAGAAGAATTGCCCGTTTCGAATTCACAACCAGATTCCATTGTGTGCCAGAAACAGCGCTTGGTTCCGAGGCGGCCGCATCCATGGCCGTATGAGCCTGCCCGCGCGGCCTAAGCGCCGTAATCCGTCATGTAGAACAGACTGAGCCTCGGCAGCCCGGCCCGCTCCAGCAGCTTACGGCTTAGGTACTGTTCTTCCAACTGCCGTAACTGCGTGGCGGCCATCTTGGAGCGATAGGGCTTCAACTGTGTATCGAGTTCCCGCCGCATGCTTGCGAGGGCTTCGTCACTGCATGCCAGGCGGAGCCGCGCCAGCATCTTTTCCTCGAGCGCCGTGAGCTTCCGTTCCAATTCCTCGGTGTCGTAACCGGAGAGATCTTTCGCCGCCGCGCCCGCCTCCGCGGCGAGCCCGGCGAGCGCGGTCCCAATCGCCCGGACACTCTCGTGCTCCGCGCCGCCCAAGGTTGCCGCGTTCGATTCAAGAAAATGCACCAGTGCTTCCCGTGTGAATGGCGCCCGGCTGGGGGGCGGTGCGCCGCTCTCCATGCCGGCTTGCTGGTCGAGCATCCGCCGCGCTTCCTCGAGCACCGCTTGCGAGCAGTAGGCCAGTGAATTCACCTGCCGCATATGGCGCTTGCGGGAGCGCCATTTCTCAAAAGCATTGTCGATGCCGCGCAACACCGCCTCGAGCGGAATCTCCGAATTTTTCCAGGTTTCAATCAGCGCCCAATCGAGCGGTGAAAGCAGAAACAGCGCCGTTCCGCGCGCCTGCTGGAAGTGCTCCTCGATCTCCGTGAAGTAATTGAAATAGTTCGACGGCCAATCCGGCCGGTTCGTCTCTGGCATCGAATCAGGGTTTGGGATCTCGCGCTCCAAGAATCGCACTCGCTTGCGGGGGGTGAATTCCATGGTAGCGTGCCTCGGCGCACTACCGCCGCTTTTGCATGGATCGTTTCGCGGAGCCGGCGGAAGCGCCGCCATGCTTTGCGCTGGCCGCGAGCTTTCCGAACAGAGGCGTGGCTAATCCTCATCCTCGTCGCGCTCATCCTCGCGCAAATCCGCCTTGCGTAGGCTGTACCACTGCCATTCCCCGTCCTTCTGTTCGAGATGCGGCAGCAGAATGCCACGGTAATCGCCCCAGTTGCGAACGATCAGAAACACTCCGAACGCGAGCGCGCCCGCCGTACAGATTGTCACGAAGAGCAGCGCGGCCCAGTATGTGAAGGGGAGCGCGCCCTCGGGCTCGAAGAGCACCCGGCCGAATTCGCGCCCGAAGTTCATCCCAAAGAAACCGGTGAGCACCGCGCTGAGCCCGGTGATAATGCTCAGCATGGCCAGACGGTTGATGGCCAGGGTATTGCGGGTCTGGTAGATCTCCCGCAGAAATGAATTCAGCTTATCGAGATCTTCCTCAATTTCTTTCTTGCGCGCGAAGACTCCATAGGCGTTGCACTTCATTAAAAAATGCTCGTGCTCTTCCTCTTTATTCGCCAGCTCCGGGTAAAACCAGTAATTTGAAAAATGCAGGAACTCGCCGCGCAGCGCGCTCGCGATGGTGAGGTTTTCTTCGTCCACCAGCCCGTCGGCCTGATCCTCGTACAAGCGCTTTGAAACCAGAGCCACCTTTTCCTCGAAGTCGAGCAGGGTCGCGCGGTAGAACAGCGCGATCATGGCCATCAGGTAATACCGCGTGTTGAACATGCGGTGTACAAGGAAGCCTTCTTCCAGCGCGTGTTCGCCGCAGTCACGCGCCCCCAGCGTGAAGGTCAGGTCGCTATATCCGGTGCAGCCGTAGTAGGTTCCCTCGTGCGCCCAGCGGGTGTAGAGCGCGTTGCGCAGCCGCTGGCGCACAAAGCGCGTTTCGTAGCGGTAGCCGGGCGAATAGCGGTCCACCCAAAGAAAAAGGCTCAGCAGACGGCGCAGCCTTTCCGATGACGCGTAACCCTCTGGCAGCGATTCCGGATCGAGTGAAACGTAGGTGTTCACAATCATCCGTTCGTCAAGGAGCTGTTCGAACTCACGGCGTCCGTAATTGACGAAGTAGAGCAGCGCCTGCACCAGGCGCGACACCGGCGGATAGTAGCCGATGATCGCCGCCGAGGGAAACGTCTCCTCCACGATGGTCTGCTCTTCCTCGTCGTGTTCCAGCACCAGCGCCGCGCGCGATGGAATGCGCCCCTCGCGCTTCTGCCGCCCGCTCGAGGGGCAGACCTTGCGCATCATTTCGTTGATCCACAGCGCGCGCTCCACCTCAATATCGAAGGCCTCCACGCCGATCGAAAGGGTGCAGACCCCGTTCGCGAAGATAAACAGCCGCAGATCCGTTACCTGCACCCGCGCCGATCGCCCGCGGACATCCTCGCAATCGTAGAAGAGGCGCGTTCCCTGAGGCAGCGTTACAGTGTAGGCGCGGAGCAGGGTGCGAAGCGCGGTTTCATCCGGGACCGGGTGATTAGCGTCGAAGAATATCCGCCGCACCACCGGATGGAAGAACACCATATCCTGATAGGCCAGCGAATTCAGGTCAAACGCGCGGTACGAATCCCGCTGCCACGTCCCTACCCGGCTCGCGAAGCGGCTGCGCGTCTTGGCGCCCATGCCTTCCAGCCAGGCATCCACGCCATCGATCCAGTCTGT
>CAZXBZ010000309.1:0-4833 GCA_964639135.1 uncultured Solibacteraceae bacterium
CTGGGCGGTCCTTCGATGAACCATCCGGGGGGAGTTATTCTCAGACTACCCCGGCAATCGTCCTTTGTAAAGCATCAAGATACTCTATCGTGTGGTTTTCTCTGGAAATACACAAGATATTGTGGTGGCCTTACTTCTTCAGCCGATTTTCGAGCACCCGCACAGACAATTTTGTCGACTCTCCCGTACAATCTCCGCCTTAAGAATAGCGATCTTCGCGAACGAGACGCCCGGGCTCTCATCATGGTTTCACCGTGGAATCACTGTTTACACCCTTCCGATGCCGCCAGACATGGTAGCCATCCGCAACGGAACCTTTTCGCCACGCCCTCGTATCTATGTGAGGAAGCGCCGTCACGGACGCTTCCGGAAGGAGATTGCCGTGTATTGCAGTGCTTGCGGCGTTTACCTCGAGGAGCAGTTCGCTTATTGCCATCAGTGCGGCCGGCCGACTCGCCCGGACTGCACCAGCCCCTGGGGGATTCCCAAGCGGCTCGCGCGGCCGCTTTGGGACAAAAAGATCGCGGGAGTGTGCGCCGGCTTTGCCCGTTATTTCGATGTGGATGTTTCCCTGATGCGCGTTCTTTGGCTGCTGGTCGCCATTTTCACCGGTGTTGGGTTCATTGCTTACCTAGTGGCGTGGATCGCCATGCCGGCGGAAGCAAACCTTCCGATACCCACCGTGGCTCCAGGCACGGCGGCTCCACCAGCGCCGCCCCCTCCAGCGCCGGAAGCGAACCCCGAGGGCTTCGGCGCGGCGCCGGTCGCGTGATCCCCGGTCCGCCTTGATGGAAGACCGGGGGGCCGCGAACACACGATAGCAAGCATCGTGGCTTCTAATTAGGGCTTCGAGGGCTGGAATCCCGATTGAGGGCTGGCGAGGTTCGTGTCCGGCGCGCCGACCTCGGGCGTCCCAACCTGAATGGTCGCGGATGACGCCGGCTGTGTTCTGGTGACGGCTTGTGACGTATGGCCGCCGCGTTCGACGAGCGCATCGCCCCACGCGGAATAGGGATCATAAGTTTCGCGCAGCTTTCCGTAGGCGGCGGTGTAAGGCAGGAACGCGAGGGACGGCCGCTCGCCCAGATCGTCTCCGTAGAGCGTTTGCGCGCGAAAGTAGTGATTGGTGACGTTGTTGAACCGGCACGTGGCGCCGAAGCCGCCAAAGGGTCCATATTCCGGCCGGCCTCGAAGGAAGACGTGCCGCGCCGTGTCATACCAGGCTCCCACGCCATAAGTCGCCGGTTGGGCGAAATAGATGGGGTAGGCAAACGCACCGTACTGCAGCGCCGGCGGATGCGGGTAGCCCGTTCCATAGATGGGCCGGCCCGCGTGGACGAACAGATTCTCGTAGCCGCCGGTATAGCCGATCATCACGGTGTTCTCATCGCTCGATATCAGGCGGACAAAGGAGAGACGGAACACCGGGGATTGTGGCGGGATGCGATAGATTTCCGGCGGCAGGCTGGCGGCTACCGCCCACGGCCCGGCTGGATCGTTCGCGTGGAACCACAGGCCATGCTGGCAGGCATAGAGTTCGCGGCCATGAACCACAATCGGCACGTTTGCGTTCGGCACCCACATCAGGCTGGTTCCGTCGATGGGCGTGTATTGCGGCCGTCCCGCGAACTCGACCTCGATTTTGGGACCGGCCCGGCGAATGGTGGCTACGTGAGGCACGGTGGCGCGGAACGCCTCGCGGCGGCTCTCATCCGTGCCTGGCACCTGCGCCAGAACATACGCGCGTGGATGATCCCGGGGAATGGATGCGAGCGAGCGAGGCAAGTCCGCGGCTTCCTTCCAGAACCCGCCTAAATCCCGTGCTTCAAACCAGCGGCCGGCCACCAGGAACAGATAGCGCTTGCTTGACGTGTCGAAAAACAGATTGCTGCGTGAATTTGTGACAACCGACAGCCCGCCGGCGATCGGTTCGAGGGCCGGTTCGCCGTCGAGCAGAATCAACTCCGCCGCGCTCTCCGAATAATGCACCAGAGGGGGAGCGACATCGGGATCGGGCTTATAGGGCAGGTGCTTCCAGACGTTCGCGAAATCTGGCGTGCGCGGCAGGTTCCTCAGTTCCCTGGGAAGGGATTTCGGCAGCACCCATTCGGTGGAAAGGATGTCATGCGTCGCGAGCCATGTGTCACCCGCCAGCAAATAGTAGAACGTGGATTTGTTGTCGTAGAAGACATCCCAATTGGTATTTACCGCGAAGGAAAGTTTCGATCTTTCGATGGGCAGCCACATTGGAGGGCCATCGAACTGCAACAGCACGGCGGGCTTCTTCGCGACAAAAATATGCGGAATCTCGGAAGAGACCTCGACGGAGGGAAGGTCTTTCTGGCGGTAAAACGCTTCGACAAACAAATCAAGAGGCGCCGTAACCTGGAGACCGCGGAGCAGCTCCGCGATCCCGGCTTGACGCACGGCGGCGTCTTCGGCGGATTCCGCCTCGAATTCGCACCCGGTAATCGTGAAGTTGCTCAGTACGACAACGTCGCGCGAGCGGTTCGCATACGCCCGTGCTTCGAGGTGAAGCGTTCCCGACGCGGTCTCCCGATCACCCTGCTTATGCTGGACTGGGGCCGAGAGACGCGCGCGCAGATAATCCCACGATTCGAGTGCCGGCGCGCCAAGCCATACCGTATTCTCACCGCGAGAAATCACTGGAGGCCAGAAGGCCGAAGGCGACGAGGCGCGCGCAAGCGACGCAATCACCAGGATTGCAACCGCGCACGCCAAGGGAGACCGAAGCCGGGACAATGGCGAAAACTGCATCAATAAGACTCCGTCCGCGATCGAGGCGAGGACGTCAGCCCGCGGCGCGGCATCCATGCGCCGCGCTCATCTGCCTCATAGTCTATCAATCGGACTCTTTCCGGCGCGCCGCCGGTTACAACGTTTTCGCCGCCGGGCCTCTCCTCCCCTTGTAGCGTGAAATATGTTCCATCGTGAAATACGCTATTGTGGCGGAGCCCCTTCGATACGAATGCCCGGCGCGCCGATGCTCACTTCCCGCACGACGGCCGGACGCTTCTCCATGGCGGATTCCATCGCCTTCTTCTGGCCGAGCAGCACGTATGTGAGCCCATCGGTACGGTAGAAGGCGTCGATAACCCGGCGCGCGTCCTCGAGAGTTACGGCATCGATTCTGGCGAAGAAATCGTCGATTTCCGATTCGTTCAGCCCTTCGATGGCAAAGGTTGCCAGCACGGAGGCGAGCTGGTCGCTGGTTTCCACCAGACTGGTCGGCGCCGTGCCCTTGAGATATGCCTTGGCCGAGGCGAGCTGATCCGCCGTAATTCCCTTCTCCCGAAGCCTCTCAAGAACCTTGAGGGCCAGGCCGACGGCCTCGCCGGTGGTAGCCGTCGCGGTAAAGGTCGCAATCGATAAGGCGCCCTGCAAGCGGCTCTGATCGAGCAGCGAACTCGCTCCATAGGTGATGCCGGCGTTCACACGGAGTTCATCGTTGAGCATGGAGGTAAAACGTCCGCCGAAGAGAGTGTTCACCAGGAGAAGCGGAATACGGTCGGGGCTCGTACGAGAGATGCCCGGCTGCATGATACGGAAATACGTCTGCGTGGAATCGCTGTCGTCAACCAGCAACGCGCGCGCCCTGGCCGGGCGCGCCAGCGGCTTGAGCTGTTTCCAGACGTACGGATCGCCTTTCGGCGCCAGGCCAAAGGCCTTGGCGATCTCAAGATTCAGCGCCGCCGGATCCAAATCGCCCGCGGCGATCACAACGAGGTTTGAACCCACGTATTGACGGCGATGATAGCTTACGATGTCGTCGCGGGAGATCCGCGCGAGTGAATTCTCGTCGGGCACGAACGCGCCGGGATAGCCCGTATTTTCGAAAAAGAATTTACTGGCGTAAGCGTCAATGGCCGCCCGCGGATTATCCTTGCGCGCTTTCAAGGCGTCCTTCGCTCTTGTCAGTTCCTTCGCCACCTCATCGGCCGGGAACGTTGGGTTGAGCACCAGGTCCGCGAGGATCTCAAGCCCCTCCTTGGCGTCCTTGCCAAGAACTTCGAGGTCGATACGGTTCGAGGAGCCGCCGGACGAGGTGGAGGTCGCGGCGCCGAGGAAATCAAGATCGAGAGCGATCCTATCCGCCGTACGATTCTTCGTGCCGCGCGGCAGAAGATCGTTGGTGATATCCGCGAGGCCGGCCTTCGAACCGGGCTCGGATTCCACGCCACCTTTGATAAGCACTTTGAATGTGACCAGCGGGACGTCTTTCTTCACCAGCGTGAACACGGTGACGCCGTTCGGCAATACGCGCCGCTCGTAGCGGGGCATTCGCACTTGCGAAGCGGCGGCCAGGGTGAGCAAGGCTATCGCGATGGCAAGACTGGCGAGGCGCGTCATTTCCCCTCCCCGGCGGAGGGCGCTTCCGGGATCAGCGTCGCCACGGTACGGTTGCGGCTATCGAGGTAGGCGGCCGCAACGCGCTTCACATCTTCCGCCGAGACCGCTTCGAGCGTGGCGGCATAGCTGTTCACCTTACGCCAGTCTCCGTGGAAGATTTCGAAATTCCCGATGAAATCCGCCTTGTTCGCGATGGTTTTCCATTCACGAAAATAACCGGCCAGGAGCTGATTCTTCGCCTTACGCAATTCGAAATCGCTCACGAGTTCCGCGCGCAATTTTCCGATCTCCTCGAAGAGCGCCGCCTCGGTGTCTTCCGGTTTCACGCCGTCTCGCGGGGTAACGGCGCAGGTGAAGAGTCCGGGGTCAATCGAACGGTCTCCCCCGCACTCGGCATCGAGCGCGAGCTGGCCATCCACCATTCGCTTATAGAGCCGGCTGCCGCGGCCGCGTGAAAGCAGC
>CAZXBZ010000310.1:0-4800 GCA_964639135.1 uncultured Solibacteraceae bacterium
CACCGGCGGGTTCACCTCGGAAAAATCCCATTCATAGGCGGGGATTTGCCCGTTCGGGTGCATGTACCACTCGCGCAGAAAGAGCAGCAACTGGCTCTTGGCGAACTGTGGATCGAACTCCGCGAAGGCCACCATGTGGAAGGCGCTATCCCAAACGGCATACCAGGGATACTCCCACTTGTCGGGCATGGAGATCACATCGCGGTTGAACAGGTGCTGCCATTCCCCGTTTCGTATAAGCCCCCGTCCAGGGGGGGGCTCCGGCTGGGTGGCGTCCCCCTTAACCCACTGCCGGACGTCGTAGTAGTAGAACTGCTTGGTCCACTGAAGGCCGGCGTGCGCCTGGCGCACGATATTCCGTTCTTCCGCTGTCAGTTTCGGCTCGGCGCGGGCCTCGAAGTACGTATCCGATTCCGCGATTCGCCGGCTGAAAACGGCGTCGAAGTCTTCACCGAAGGGCGTCTCCGCGGCGAGATCACGTCTTGAGAGGCGCAGCCGGAGCGTCACGGAGCCCTCGCCTGGAACATCGAAGCGCGCATAAGCGGCGGCCTTCGTTCCCTTCCCTTCGGGGTTCACCGCTTCGCGCTCGCCTTCCACCACATAGCGGTGAAAGGCATCCTTCACATAGGGCGTGCCGTTCGGCTGGTTAAAGAGCCTCTCGGTGTTTGTTTCGTTTTCCGTAAAGAGCAGGCCGGGCTTCACGAGAGCATCCGACGGCTCGACGGAGAACACATAGTCGCCGAGGGAGGAGTGCCGGCAGAGAACGGCGAGATCGCCCTGGCGCTCCATCGAGGGCACGCCCCAATCGGCCTCGTAGCTGTCTCCCCAGACCCAGGTATTGCGAAACCAGATCTGGGGCAGCAAATGAATGGGCGCGGCGGCCTGCCCGCGGTTCGCGACGGTGAGGCGGATGAGAATATCGTCCGGCGCCGCCTTCGCGTATTCCACGTAAACGTCGAAATAGCGGTTTTCGTGAAAAGCGCCCGTGTCCTCGAGTTCGTATTCCGGCGATTTCTTGTCTCGCGCGCGGTTTTCATCGAGCAGCCGCTGATACGGAAAGGCGCTCTGCGGATATTTATACAGCGCCTTGAGGTAAGAATGGGTGGGGGTGGAATCGAGGTAGTAGTAATACTCCTTCACATCCTCGGCATGGTTCCCCTCCGCGCCGGTAAGCCCGAAGGGGCGCTCCTTGAGAATGGAATCCCGCCCGTTCCACAGGGCCAAACCGAAGCAGAGACGGCAGTGATTGTCGCAGATGCCGAGCAATCCATCTTCTCCCCAGCGGTAGGCGCGGCTGCGCGCGTGGTCGTGCGGAAAGTAGCGCCAGGCGTCGCCGTTCGCCGAGTAATCCTCCCGCACGGTGCCCCACTGGCGATCCGAAAGATACGCGCCCCATCGGGTCCAATACTCCGTACGCTCATGGTTACGTTGTAACCGGCCCGATTCCTCATCGCTCCCCAGATTGCGCATGCCTCTATTTTTACCCGAAGCGGCGCCGGTAAGAACCTGCTGTCCGGAAAGCGGAGGCCGATGGGACGATATACTGTCGGACAGGCGAATACATCGCCCGCCTATGCGGCCGCCGGCGTGACGATTTACGCCCGGACGCCGGACCAGGCCGTAAGAATGGAAGGAACTCGATTATTCATGGACAGGCTGGACACTCTAAAGCTGAAATATCAATCCGTTATCAACGCCGCCAAGCAATTGGGCGTGCGCCTCACGAATGTTCACGTCGAGAACGACAAGCTGCTGATTCGCGGCGCGGCCCCTTCGGCCGATGTGAAGAACAAGGTGTGGGACCAGATTAAGCTGGTCGACGCGAGCTACTCCGATCTGGTCGCCGATATCTCGGTGGACGAAAGCCTGGCTCCGCCGCCGCCGGCCCAGAAGACCTACACCGTCGTGAAAGGCGACTCCCTCTGGAAGATCGCTCAGAATCACTGGGGCAAGGGCTCGCTCTATCCGAAGCTCATCGAGGCCAATCCCGGCCAGTTGAAAGACGAGAACTCCGTCATCCACCCCGGCGATGTGCTGATCATCCCGGACATCGGTTAAGCCGCGGCACGTGAATCTTGCGGGGGAACGGGGCGGCCCAAAACCGCCCTTCTCCTTCCGCTCTTTCCGCGCGCTCTTGCGCCTATCGCCTCCATGCGCCCCGTATGAGGCTGTACGGGTCGGCGATGGAATTCATCTGGAAGACGCGCACCCGGTCCTGATCCTTGTACGGAACCACCACGATGAACCCACGGTCCGCGAGCGCTTCCACCGCTTCCTCGGTGAACCACGCCTCCGCGCAAGACCAGGAAGCGGGGCCGGCGGAACTCCGGTACAGGTGCAGTGGCAGCCCCTTCACTTCGGCGGCCGCTCCTGGCTTGAAATCCCACCCGTTGTCACGGAACGCCTGCCCAAGCAGCATCATGATCAACACGGACGACGGCCCCCACAGGTAATCCTCCGGCACGGGTTCGCCTTGGATCTCCTCGAAGGGGAAGGCGTCGCACGGATCTGTCTTCGCGCCGTAGGGAAGCCTCAGCAGAAAGCGCGGCGCGGCCAGCCCCAGCCATGGAGCTTCAGGCTGGCGGCGCAGCAGGGCAAAGAAGCGGCCGGCCATTTCTTGCGGATCTTCCCAGCGCCGCGGCTCCAGCACCCCTTCAAAAGCCGGCACGCCCGCGAGCGCGGGGGCCGCATTGGCCAGGAAGGGCGCATTCGCGGCCTTGGCGATTTTCATCAACCGGTTCAACGCGCGCAGGTCTTCCGCGCCGGCGCCGAATCGGAACGTTGTGGCAACAGCCGCCCATTGGCTATCTTCGGAATGCACGCGAGGGTCTTCCACCATCAGGCGGCAGAGACTGCTCTCGGTAAGATCGTCGGAGCTGAACAGATCTTCCTGCATCTCATCGCGGGTAATATCAAAAAACGATACTTTAAGATCCGGCCCGGTCTCCAGGCCGCGGATCAGCAGATAGAGCGACCGCCACGCGGCCTCGATCGAACGCACCACCGGGTGGTGCAGCACTTCGCGCATCCGGGCGCTGATGGCTTCATCCATCTTTTCGAGCAGCGCAATCTGTTCTTTCGTGGTGGCGCTCACAAGATAGGGCTGCACGGCCCGGCGCGCGATCTCCAGCACGGGGTCCGCGGAGGGCTTCGCGGACCCCGGCGTCCGGGGAGCGGGAGATTCCTGCTCGATCATGGCGTCGAGCAAGCCGCCGCGATCGACAAGCGAGCGGGCGGTGACGGGCGGCGCTGGCGCCGGTGAATCCGCGCGCGGCGACGGCGACGGCGGCTCCTCGCCGAGTTCCTCCGCCGCGGCCCGCCAGCGGTCCGGATCTTCCAGGCGTGTTCGCAGCCGCCGCATTTCGAGAAAAAGCGGATTGCGTTCGAAGATAGCTTCCGGCCGGAAATCGTCGATATCCGCGATCTTCAGCGGAAACGGAACCTCATCTCCGATCGACAGCATGACGCGAGGCGTTATCTTGCGCAGCAGTTCGTCGAAGTTGTCCCGATCCACCTCCACCGCGCGCCGGCTCGCAAGCGGCGGGCGCGCCTCTGGCGCGGCGCCGGAAAAATCTCCCACTATCAGGAGCCGGAAGACGGGCCCCCTATCCACCTCGCGCGCCGGTCCGCTGTGCGGATCTACATCAAAACGCATCTCCTGCCGTTCGAACGGATTTCTCGTACCCATAACCCCGCCCTTTCTAACTTTTGGACGCTCGGCGGTGGCCTCGCCGGAACGAATGGAATTTTGCCAGTCGAAGGCATCGTATAACGCTTGAGCGCTCACGTCCAGAGGAGAATCAGGCGAGGGCTCACCCTCCGCGCCTCCCGCTCCGCCTAACAGACAAACGCCAGTCCGCCTCCAAAAGCGCCGAGACGGTGAACGGAAACGCAGGCGCAAACCGGCGGACCCGGCGAGCGCCCCTCCGGCAAGCGGTACCGAAAGCGTTGTTCCCTTCCAGCAACCGTTTCGCGGCCGGGAGGACTCAGAGGACTTCCGCCGCCCCTTGGCGAACACCTGTCATAAATGCCCTTGGGTTCTGGATGCCAACGGTATCGATTGTGTCCATGGTGTCCATGCTGTTTGTCGTGTCCACGATGTCCATGCCGTCTCCGGGCGCCGAGGCGGTGGCAGGCTCGGCGGGGCACTTGCCGGGCTGGGCGGAGGGAAATGCGGAATCCATTCGTTCGATCCCGGGGAGGGTCTGGCGGCAGACGAAGTCCGCGAGGTTGTCCATATTGTCCACGGTGTCCGTGGTTTCGGTATTGCCCGCGGCGTCAACCGTGCCGGCATTGTCCATGGTGTCCGCGATGCCCATGGCTTCAGCGGTGTCCATGGTGTCCATGGTGTCTTCGGGAGCGAGGAGGGGGCCGGGGAGCCAGTGATCGCCCTTGCGGTTGAGGATGGCGAGGGCGGCGCGGAGGCGGAGACTGGCGGAGAGGGCTTCGTCTCGCATGGCGGCATCGACCAGCATGCGGGCGTAGGCTTCCGAATCGTGGAATTCCTCGGCGACCTGGGCGCGGCAGGCGTCGCGGGCGCGAGCGGCCTCAACGCGGAACTCGGGATGGCGGGTACAGGCCTTGTAGAACGCGGCGGAGGAATAGCCCACGTGGCGCATGGCGGCGGCGACGGACGCGCCTTCGGCCAGGAGATCGAGGACGGTTTTCTTCCAGGAGGTGAGCTTGGGCTCCGAATAACCTTCCGGCGGGGGCGCGGACGCGGCGGCTTCAGACGCGGGGAATGTGGTTGCGGTGGACATGGGAAACGCTCCTTCGGTTGGACGTTGTTCTGGATGGGCA
>CAZXBZ010000311.1:0-4775 GCA_964639135.1 uncultured Solibacteraceae bacterium
CGCCGTCTCCTCCATCCTGGTGCTCGGTTCACAGGCTACGCTTGTGTTCACCTTGGGCGACGTGAGCGGCGTCTACGTCCTCGGCAAGGTGGATGAAGCCGACATCGGCAAAGTCTTCCTCGGCCAGCCGGCCCGGATTGTCGTCGAATCGTTCAAGGACAAGAAGTACGCGGGCAACGTCACCAAGATCTCTCCGCTGGGTGTAGAGAAGGACAACGTCACCACCTTCGAAGTTCGTGTCTCCATCGCCAACCCAAGCGGCGAGTTGAAAGCAAATATGTCCGCGAACGCCGAGATCATCCTGGAAGAGAAGAAGGGCGTCATGCTGGTGCCGGAAGCCGCCGTGGTCTACGACAGCCAGCGCAAGACCTTTCTCGACATCCCGGATCCTCTGAGCAAGACCGGAAAGAAGCGTGTGCCCGTCACGCTGGGCATTTCAAACGGCGTGAAGACCGAACTGGCCTCCGGGCTCAAACCAGCGGACAAGGTAATCCTGCAATAGCGCGCAGCGGGAACGCCACCATGCCCCCGGAGGGCGGCCGCGTCGTCGCCACCCCCCATAGCCCGAAACCGGAAACACCGATGCGATTGAAAGACCTCTTTCTCGATACCGTTCAAACCCTCTGGGCGCACAAGCTGCGTACCATGCTCACCATGTTCGGCATCACCTGGGGCATCATCTCCATCACCCTCATGATCGGCGCGGGCGAAGGATTCCGTGTCGGCCAGGAGGAAGTAACTTCCGCCCTGGGCAAGGACCTGATGATCGTTTTCGGCGGCAGAACCAGCACGCAGGCAGGCGGCACCCGCGCGGGCCGGTCGATCCGTTTCAAAGCGGACGATTACAAGAAGATCGCCCCGTATTGCCCGAGTTGCGCGCACATCATGCCCGAAGAAGGCCGTGGCCTCAAAGTGCAATCCAGCTACAATAGCGCCTCGCTCACGGTGACGGGCGCTCTGCCCGCATTCGCCGAGATCCGCTCGATCGATGTAGCGCAGGGCCGGTTCTACAATCAAAAGGATTGCGACGAAGCCCGCCCCGTCGCCTTTCTCGGCTCCGACGCCAAGAAGCAACTCTTCGCCGATCGCAACGCCATCGGGGAAACGGTCACCATCAACGGTCTTCCCTACATTGTCATCGGCGTAATGAAGGCCAAGGACCAGGATTCCAGCTACGATGGCCAGGACATCCGCAAGGTGTTCATCCCCTTCTCGCGCATCGTCACGGACTTTCCCGAACCGCCCCCTTCGCGCCCCGGCGACATCGACCGGCTCCTCGTCTCCGCCCGCGGTTTCGACGACCATCTCGACTGCAAGCGCCAGCTTCGCGAGAGCCTCGCCCGCATCTACGATTGCGACCCCAAGGACGAGGACGCCCTCTACATTTGGGACACGATTGAGAACAACAAGGCATTCCGCCGGATGACAGACGGAATGCAATACTTCCTGGGCGCCGTGGGGATCGCCACCCTCTTCATCGGAGGCATCGGCGTGATGAACGTGATGCTGGTGGCCGTGCGGGAACGCACCCGCGAGATCGGCTTGCGAAAGGCTGTCGGTGCGACCGCCGGGTCGATCCTGCTTCAGTTCTTCATCGAAACCGTCTTCGTGGTGCTGCTAAGCGGCGGGCTCGGGCTGGCGGCCGCTTACGGCATTTGCCTCGCCGTCAATCAGTTGCCCATGCCCCAATACTTCGCGGGAATCCTCCCCACCTGGGCCGTCAGTTTTCTCTCGTTCGCGC
Organism: uncultured Solibacteraceae bacterium; assembly: GCA_964639135.1. Taxonomy (GTDB): domain Bacteria; phylum Acidobacteriota; class Terriglobia; order Bryobacterales; family Bryobacteraceae; genus JACTMJ01. The sequence goes on from CAZXBZ010000311.1 coordinate 1,742, forward strand.
TGCTCGGCCTGATCTCGCTGCTCAGCGGAATGTATCCGGCCACTCGCGCCGCGCTGATCGATCCGATCGAGGCGTTGCGCCACGAAGCGGGAGGATAAGCGATGTTCAGGGAAATCCTCATCCAGGCTTGGATCGCCCTCCGCCGCAACCCCACGCGCTCCGTCCTCACCATGTGCGGCATCATGTGGGGCGTGGTCTCCGTAGCCCTGCTGTTCGCGTACGGGAGCGGGTTCCGCGGGCAATTTGTGCGGGCCTTCGACGCCTTCGGCAAGTCCGCCGTGGTCGTATGGCCCGGCCAAACCAGCGACCAGGCGGGAGGCGAGAAGGCGGGCAAGCCGGTGCGCTTCGAGTTGGAAGACTTCAACAGCATCCGTACCGAGGGCACGCTCGTCCAGCACCTCAGCCTCGAAACCGTGCAGCGCTACGATGTCGGTTACGAACTGCGCCGGGAGAACAGCGCCATCCGCGGCGTCTATCCGGCCTACGGCATCATCCGCAATGAAGTGCCCAGCCAGGGGCGCTGGATCAGCGATGAGGACATGCTCGAGCGCCGCCGTGTCGCCTTTCTCGGTTCGGAGATCAAACAGAAGCTGTTCAGCGGCCGCCCCGCCCTCGGTGAGGAGATCAAGATCGGCGGATTGCGCTTCACCGTCATCGGCGTCATGGATCCCAAGCTGCAACTCTCAAACTACTTCTCGAGCGATGACAGTTCCATCTTCATTCCTTACTCCACCGCCGGTGACGTCTGGAATACACGCTACGCCAGCGTCCTCGTGTTCAGCGCCATCTCCTTGTCCTTCCAGGACCAGGCCATCGCTCAGGTGCGCAATGCCATCGCCAAGCGGCAGGGCTTCAATCCCGATGACCCGCGTGCGCTTCGCGTGAACAACCGCGAGCAGTTTCGCCCCGTCATCGACGGCATCACCATCGGACTTCAAACCCTGCTGGTCTTTATCGGCCTTCTCACCCTGAGTATCGGCGGCGTGGGCGTAATGAACATCATGTTGGTCTCGATCGACGAGCGCATCCGGGAGATTGGCCTTCGCCGCGCGTTGGGCGCACGGAAGAGTCACGTCATGCTGCAAGTGATCACGGAAGCGCTGGTGATCACCTTCGCGGGTGGATTGCTGGGGCTGGCGATGGCGTACGGCATCGCCGCCCTGGTCGGGGACCTGCCGCTCCTGGGGCCGCTGTTTCGGGATGACTCCGGGAAAGGCGACCTGCGCCTCGTCATTTCCTTCAACACCGCCGCGGTCTCCATGGCCTTCCTCGCTGTCGTTGGGGTGGCAAGCGGCTACGTGCCGGCGCGCAAGGCTTCGCGGCTCGATCCATCCTCGGCCCTCCGCTATGAATAGGCGCATCATGCGGAATCCTTCATTCCTTCCACGACAGAGGTTGTATGACCGCTAAACCTTCATCCGCGTATCGTTTGCGTCGAGTTCGAAATCGAGGAACAAATAGTGACAAAAGTGCGCTATCCTGAAAATTACTGGAAGAGTTTTCACTTGCACCCCTCCTTGTTCGCTGGCTGCCCCTTGATTGCCCTTCCCTCTTTTTGACCGCATGACACATTTTTCAGATCTACACTTGTGCTCTGTCTTGCAGAGCAACCTCGCGAAGCACAAATTTGTGCAACCAACCCCTGTCCAATCCAAAGCCATCCCGCCTGCCCTGGAGGGCCGCGACGTGGTGGCTACGGCGCAAACCGGCACCGGCAAGACGCTCGCGTTTGTGCTCCCGATGCTTGAATCGCTTATGCAGGGCCGGCGGCGTCCCGGTGTCCAGGCAATCGTCCTGAGCCCCACGCGCGAACTCGCCCTGCAAATTCAAGACACCTTTACGAAAGTTGCCGCCGGCACGGGAATCAGCTCAGCTGCCATTGTGGGCGGGATGAACGAGCGCCCTCAGCTCGACGCGATCAAGCGCGGCGCTCAGGTGCTGATCGCGACTCCGGGCCGTCTGGAAGACTTTCTCGAACGGAAGCTGGTACAGCCCTTCTTCAACCGGATCCTCGTTCTCGACGAAGCGGACCGAATGCTCGACATGGGCTTTCTTCCAAGCATCCAGCGCATCATCGGCGCGATCCCGACTCAGCGGCAGACTATGCTTTTTTCGGCCACTCTTGAAAAATCGGTGGCTCATCTTGTCGAAAGGTATGTGAACGATCCAGTGCGCGTTGCGATTGGTCCGGTATCGGAAGCTTCCACTCGGGTAGAGCTTCACGCATACGAGATCGCCAAGGATGCAAAGTACGAACTGCTTCGGCGTCTGCTGAATGAGCAGGATGGGACATTTCTGGTATTCGCGCGGACCAAACACGGGGCCGAACGCCTTTCCCGCCAACTAGATCGCACGGGCTTCGCCGCGACCGCCATTCACGGCAATCGCACACAGGCACAGCGGAATCGCGCGCTCAAGGGCTTCCAGGATGGCGAGTATCGCGTCCTCGTCGCGACCGACGTAGCCTCTCGCGGCATCCATGTGGACAGCATCTCGCACGTCGTGAATTACGACCTGCCACAGGCGCCCGAGGATTTCATTCACCGCGTTGGCCGCACGGGCCGGGCCGGGCAGACCGGAATCGCCCACACTTTCGTGATGCCCGGTGAACGCTCCGAAGTGCGCCGCATCGAGAAGGCGCTCAATACACGGCTGCAGCTCCAGCAAGTTCCACGAGACCTTGCGCGGAATGCAGCGCCGCGGGAACAGCATGCTCCAACATCTCCCGCAACGCGAACCCAGGCGGCATCCCGTCTCGCAACGGAACTTCGCCCAACCAACGGGACAAGCAAACCGAGCCGGTCACGCTCACCCAAGGCTGGCGTCGCGGGAACCACCGCGCCACATAAGCGGCGGAGCCGAACCGCCCGCTTCTCCTCGTAAAAAGCCAAATCGTTCCCACCCTCACTCACCCTCGGCGTACTCGCCATCCTGTCCAACGGAATCCAGAGTACGCCGATCCATCCCCGAGCCGAAGACATCTGACGGAGACGCTGATGGGGCATCATTCCCGTATGGGGCATATTCACATCGG
>CAZXBZ010000312.1:0-4773 GCA_964639135.1 uncultured Solibacteraceae bacterium
TGTGGACCGTCAGCAGGGAAACCTGAATATGTTCGTCCAGGTCGTCCGAGGCCGCCACCAGCGAGGCGTTATCCAGGAACTCGCCGAGCGTTTCGCCGCGCAGATCGGCTTCCACGGCGGCGGCGCGCAACTCCCGCAGATTCTCGATGCGGCTTTCCGATTCGAGCGTACCTTCCGCTTCCAGCATGCGCGCGTAGCCGGTTTCTTCGAGCACGTGGTCCAGCAGTTCGGCGATCGGCCTCCCGCTCTTCCCGTCTTCGGCGCCCGCGGAGGGTTCCGCCAAAGCGTCTGCGCCCGCCAAGCCCGCAAAATCGCGGAAGCCCTGGATCATCTTGAAAAATCCGGAAACCGCCGCGTGCGCCCGCATCGACAGAACTTTCTCGCCGAGCATCTTCTCGATTCCCCGCAGGTAGCCGATGCGCGCCTCGTTGGAATATCGCTCGATCTGTTCCGCGGTGCTCTTGCCGATGCCGCGGGCCGGTGTGTTGAGGATGCGGATAAGGCTCATCGAATCCTCGGGACCGCGGACCAGGCGAAGGTAAGCGAGAACGTCGCGGATTTCCGCCCGCTGGTAGAAGCTGAAGCCGCCGATCACGATGTATTTCCGGCCCCGCCGCCGCAGCGCTTCTTCGATGGGCCGGGATTGCGCGTTGGTGCGGTAGAGCACGGCGATGCGAGTGCCGGCGTCACGCAGGATTTCCCGTTCGATCGTATCGGCGATGAAAAGCGCCTCGTGGTCGGAATCCTGTGCCTGGAAGACGCCAATGGGAGCGCCTTCCGGCGAGTCGGTCCAGAGCCACTTGCCTTTGCGCTCGACGTTGTTCGCCACCACGCGGCTTGCCGCTTCGAGGATGTTTTTCGTCGAGCGGTAATTCCGCTCCAGGCGGATCACCCGCGCATTGGGGTAATCCCGCTCGAAGTCGAGGATGTTCCGGATATCCGCGCCCCGCCAGGAATAGATCGATTGATCTTCGTCGCCCACCACGGCCACATTGTCATGGCTCGACGCAAGCAACTGCATCAGTTCATACTGTGTGTGGTTGGTGTCCTGATACTCATCGATCATCAGGTAGCGGTAACGTTCGCTCATTCGCGTGCGGAGCGCCCGGTCATGGCTCAGCAGGCGGACGGATTCGAGCAGAAGGTCGTCGAAATCGAGCGCATTCGCCTGCCGCAAGCGGTCCTGATAATCCGAGTAGATCTTGGCCATCCGCTCGCCCCGCTGGTCGCGAGCGGCTTTATACCAGTCTTCCGGCATCTGGGCTTTGTTCTTCGCCGTGGAAATGGCGGAGAGCAGGCTGCGCGGCGGCAGCGCCTTCTCATCGAGATTCAGATTGCGCAGCACGCTCTTCATGAGCGAGAGCTGGTTGTCCTCATCGTAGATGGAAAACTCCGTGGTGAAGCCGGGCCGAATCTGTGCGAGAGACGCGCCCTCGATGCGGAGCAGCCGGTTACAGAACGAATGGAAGGTGCTCACCGTAAGGCCGCGCAATCCGGCGGGATGGACCTCGCTCAAGAGCTGCCCGACGCGCTCTTTCATCTCACGAGCCGCTTTGTTGGTGAAGGTTACGGCAAGAATCGAGTAGGGGGAAACGCCCCGCCCGGCAACGAGATACGCGATACGCCGCGTGATTACCCGTGTTTTTCCGCTGCCCGCGCCCGCCAGGATCAGCAGCGGACCCAGGTCGTGCGTCGCCGCGTCCCGCTGCTCCGGGTTCAAGCCTGTGAGAAAATCCATAGAAAAACCAAATCGTGCGGGCGAAAGCGGCAATGCTTGGCGTTTTTAGTCTAGCATGGGGGTTGGCGCCTACTTTAACTGGTTGAAATGGCAGCTATTAACGGCAGATTATTGAGTGTCTCGCTCTCCCGGCGGCTTTGCCGCGACGCCGTTGAGTGCTCCATCGTGACGGGGGTAACCAAGCGAGGCTGGTTAGCGCCCTTCTTATTGACCGGACGTGTGCGATGTTGATCGAGCGGGAGACGCTCGAAAAGGCGCAACACGGCGACGACGGAGCCTTCAATCAGATATTGCAGGCATACCGGAAGCGGATCTTCGGCACGATCGCGCGCATTATCAATCGTCCACAGGATGTGGAGGATGTGGCGCAGGAGGTTTTCGTACGCCTTTACTTCTCTCTGAAGCAATTGCGGACACCGGAAGTTTTCGAGCCCTGGCTATACCGGCTGACCATTAACGCCAGCTACGATTATCTCCGGCGCAGCAAACGGCGCGCGGATTTTCCGGTCGCCGACTTCAGCGAGGAAATGATGCTGCTGGCCGACGCCGACGCGGGCGCGGACCAGTTTCAGGAAGAGCGCCGGCGCAAGGCGATTCGGGATCTGATGGAATGGCTGTTCAGCCAGGTATCCGATGAGGATCGCATTCTGCTAACACTGAAGGAAGTGGAAGGGCGCTCCCTGCGGGAGTTGCAGGAGATTTACGGCGTCAATGAAAACGCCTTGAAAGTTCGGCTGTTTCGGGCGCGCCAGCGGGTGCTCAGGGCATTCGAAAAGGCGGGCGGGGAAGGGCTGGATATCCGGGGCGGAGCGTTGGGGACATAGAACGAGAACGAGATTGAATCCGCGAGTTTTTGAGACGGTTCTTGCCGGAGCCGGTTTTGTGATAGGTTGAGAAACCGGATTTGAAGAAAAGAGTGAGAAAGCGGGGAGTACGGATCTAGCGCGGGACGCCGGAGATACCGGTCGCGGAGCGGGGAGGATGTCATGGCACATCTCAATGGACAATCAGAGCATGCGGAGCAGCGGTTTGACCGTCTTTGCCGCGCCTATGGCAGCGCGGCGGCCATCCCGGCCGCCAGCGCCGGCTTCAGCGCGAACATGTGGGAGGCGATCGAATCCCGGCGCCGGTCCCGGATTTTCGGTTTGGCCGCGAAGCTCGTGACCTCCGGGGCGCTTGCCGCCACGATTCTTCTGGGAACCTTGCCGACATCGCGGACCGCGGCGGTTGAGCCGGAATACCTCGCGGGGTACATCGAGCATACCCAGCTGCCCGCGCAAACCGAACTGCTCGCTTCCATTATCGATTCGGACGATTCCAAGTAGTACCGATGCGGCGCAACACCATTCTTCTTTGGCTGGTAATCGTATTCGCGAGCGGCATCGCCGTGGGCGCGGCTTCGTTTCGCTACTTTGCGGGTGGCGATACCATGCCGGAAGCGCGGGAGAACCGCAGACCTCCTTCCCGCGAGCAGTTGCGCCAGGAATACCTTGGACGGCTCCGTGAGCGCGTCGGCGTCAGCGAAGAGCAACTGAGTCAGATTGTTACGATCCTTGAAGACGTGCGGAAAACTTCAGACGAAAAACGCGCCGTCTTCGACGCGGATATGAAGCGTTTGCAGGATGATGCCCGCCGGCAAATCAACGGGCTGATGACGCCGGAACAGCACGAGCGGTATGAGACGTGGCGCCGAGAGCGGCGGACAGAGCGTGAAAAGCGAGAGAAGGAACGCGGAGGTCGGGGCCGCCCAGGTAACGAAAAACCCCGCTGATCCAGCGGGGTTTCATGGTTTCCGGCGCGCGCGGTTCACGCGGCACGAGACAGCCTAATTCTTCGCCTTTTTCATCTGCTCCTGTATTGCTTTCGATTTTGCCATCTTGCGTTGGAAGCGATCCACGCGGCCTTCGGTATCCAGCAGCTTTTGGCGTCCGGTGAAGAACGGATGGCAGGACGAGCAAATTTCCACCTGCAGCACACCATCTTTATTGCTGCGCGTGGAGCGTGTCGTGAATGTGGAGCCGCAGGCGCAGGCGACCTTCACGGTATCGTATTTGGGGTGAATTCCAGCTTTCATTGTGTTCCTCGGAGGATTCCAAACCTCCAGCTATCAGAATAGCACGCTTGCCGTATGGGAACTTTTTCCCCGCGCGGTGCGAAGCCGGCCGCGCCAAGCGGTTCTCCGCGCATCGAAAATTCTCGTGCGTACGCGGATTTTCGTCGAAATTCACTTTCATTCGCCGTATTGTGGATGAATGTCCATGCCGGGAACCGCTCCCGCGGAAGCTGCATATGGCAATCGACTACCGTAAGTTCTTCGAATCGCCGCGCGGTCTCTCCAAGGCCGCCGGCGCGGATGCCGGGCAGACGGCCCATGCGCCGGACGTGGGAGCGGATGCCGCGGCCGCGGCTGTTTTTCCCCTGAACTGGTTCGCGAGGCTCCTGCAATACGGCATGATGGCCAGCTTGTTCGGCTATGTCGCGCATATTGCGTTTACGGGCAATCCCGAGAGGGATTTATGGAAGATTCTGTTCGGCTGCCTGGCCGTGCTCTGCATGACGGTCTTCCTCCCATACAGCATCGCCCTCGATAGCCGGGGCATCCATCAGCGTTATTTGCTCGGGCTTTACGAGTACAGCATCCCGAGGCAGGCCATTCTTTCTTATCGGGAGACAACCAGGGCGGAGTTGCGGCGGGAGGGGAAGCTGTGGTTTTCCCGCTACTATTCGAGCCGGCTGAATCGGGACGGGGAGTACGAACCGGTCGTGATCGTGAACGGCCGCTACGGCGGACGTTACATTCTCCACGGCTTCATGCACTCGGGGCGCTACCGGTTCATCGAGGAACTGGAGAAGAGAGGCATCCCGGCCCACGGCTACGAGGGCTGGGGCCGGTTCATGGCGGATCGGGGATTTCCCACCGACGCCGGGGCGCTCTAACCGGCGAAAATCGGTGCGCAGCGCCCGTGCTACACTTAGTGACTGTCAGGTTTCGGGCTTCGTGCAACGGGCATCCGCAAACCCCGCCAGGCCCTGAC
>CAZXBZ010000313.1:0-4769 GCA_964639135.1 uncultured Solibacteraceae bacterium
TCGAAAACTTAATTCGCGGGATTCTTCCACGCTGGCGTCAAAATGGAAGCTTTCCGCCTCCCAATTTCGCCATCTGTTGCATGCGCCGCGCCATCTTTCCACCAGGCATGCCGCCCTGGCCGCCCATCATGCCGGTGAAGCTGCGCATCATTTTCCGCGCCTGCCCGTACTGTTTGAGCAACTGGTTTACTTCCTGCACGGAACATCCGCTGCCGCGAGCGATCCGCCGCCGCCGCGAGCCGTTGATCAGCATGTGATTCCGCCGTTCCTTCGGCGTCATCGAATTGATGATCGCCACGATGCGCGTCAGCTCTTTTTCGTCAACTTTGACGTTCTTTAACTGGTCGCCCATGCCGGGGATCATTTTGAGAATGTTCTCAAGCGGGCCCAGCTTCCGCACCTGAATCAACTGATCCCGGAAATCTTCCAGGCTGAACTCGTTGTGCAGGAGTTTATCCTGCATCTCCATCGCCTGTTTCTGGTCTATGCTCTCCTCAACCTTTTCGATGAGCGAGAGCACATCGCCCATGCCGAGGATGCGCTGGGCCATGCGGTCCGGATGAAATTCCTCGAGGGCTTCAGTCTTTTCGCCCACGCCCAGAAATTTCAAGGGCTGTCCGGTCACGTGCTTGATGGATAGGGCGGCACCGCCTCGCGCGTCACCGTCGAGCTTCGTCAGAATGACGCCGGTAATTCCCAGCCGGGCGTGGAACTCCGCGGCGGATTTTACGGCGTCCTGGCCGGTCATCGCGTCGGCCACGAACAGAATTTCGGTGGGGTTCAGTTGCGCCTTCAGTTCCTGTAGCTCGCTCATCAGAGCGTCGTCGATGTGTAGGCGCCCCGCGGTATCGACGAGCAGCACGTCCCGGCCGCGCTCAACCGCTTCACGGCGCGCGCGGGCAGCGAGTTCGAGCGGCTTATCCATGCCGGGTTCGCCCTCATAGATGCCCGCTCCCACCTGTTTAGCCAGTACCTTCAACTGCTCCCGCGCGGCTGGGCGGTAGACGTCCACCGATACCAGTTGCGGAGAGTGGGAGTTCTTGAGCAGCCAGCGCGCAAGCTTGGCCGTGGAGGTGGTTTTCCCGGAACCCTGCAGGCCCACCACCATCACCACCGTCGGCGGCTGCTTCGCGAACTGGAGTTTCGATTGCGTGGAGCCGAGAATCTCGGTGAGTTCATCGCGGACGATCTTGATGACCTGTTGCGCGGGCGAAAGCGCGGTAAGGACGTCCTGCCCCATCGCCTTTTCCCGGACATTGCCGATAAACTGTTTAACAACCTTGAAGTTGACGTCGGCTTCGAGCAAAGCGACACGGATCTCCTTCAGGGCCGCTTCCATGTTTTCGGAAGTCAGTTTCCCCTGGCCTCGGAGGTCCTTGAATACGCGTTGAAGCTTTTCGCCTAAACTCTCGAACATAAGCTACGGCACCAGTCCGCGATCCGCCGCGGCCACAATCGCCAAAACCGCAATCCTTCGCCGCCCGCGCGGAACAAATCCTCCGCATCCAAGCGGAAGGCGCGGGAGTTCAGGAACACGATAACATTCCGGGGCAAACACGAACCGGAACCGGCGAGATGGCGGCACACCACAGGTGGACAGCAAAAGTGCCTCGTACCATTATAGATACGCTGATGCTTCCTGTCATTTCGGGTGGCGGATCGAACAGGGGAGCCGGGCGGCGGCAACCGGGCCGGCCGGCCAAGGCCGCGATTCCAGCCGGCGGGCGCGGGGAGGGAGTAACCGCCTCAGTGCCTGTGGAAGCTGCTTTCGGAATAGATTCTGGGCGTGGGGAAGGTGCCGGAAACCGAATCGTGCCAGCTTAGACGCTCTTCCTCGAACCAAATCCAGATGAGCCCGATAAAAGCAGTGGCGAGGCTGACAAACGCCACGCCGAAGCGAAGCCAGCGCTGAGCTTGGGTCGGTTCCCGTCCGTCGAGGCTTACAAGGCGCAACCCCACCGCCCGCCAGCCTGGGCTTTCCCAGCCGCAGAATACGAAAAATGCATGGTACGCGATCGCCACTAACCCGGTAACCGCGCAGAAGCCCAGCAGCAGGACATTCGTGCTCACGGGCAGCGCCGTTTTCATCGAATAGAGAATTCCGGCAAAGAGCGCGCCGAGCAATATCGACAGGAAGAGGACCGCCACCGCGTTCCAGCCCGCGCCGAGAAGACGGTGCATCGGTCCGGCCACGGGGTGGTCGCAACTTACGCTGGCTTCCACCGACGTGGCAAGCTGGCGGACCGGCGCCGCAACCGGTGTATGAAACGCGAACTCGCCCTGTTCGAACGGCAGCATGTCCGATTTCTTCCGCTTGCGCGCCGGCTTGCGTTTGGCGGGAACCATGAAGCCGTGAGTCGCATCCGCGCGTTCGATGCGCAGTGACGCGGGCATGCTTGTAAAATCTCCCGGGGCAAAGAGGCTCGGCTGCCGTCCAGGAGGGACCATCTCAAGCCGCGGCCGCTCCGGCGTGGATTGCTTCGATCCGGAATGGGCGCTCCCGCCATCCGGTGTTGGGCCGGTATGTGGTTCGATCTGCCGTGCCGTGGATTCGGTGGATATCATGCCCGGCCGCAAGCCCGCCGTGTATGATGCCGGTGTGGATGCGTTCGGCGTCATCTGAGAGGGACGGGGTTCACGGGAGATGACAAATGGCTTCACCGTGCTCGACTGAGTACCGAAGTTGTACGCAAACGAGGCGTTTGTGTTCCCGCCGGCGGCAAACCGGACGCCGCAGCGCACGCATCGCGTCTCATAGGCGCTATTTTCGGTGCTGCATTCGGGACACTTCATTTTGTCTCGCATGGCCGGCCGTTCCGGGCTTCCAGATTCGCGATGGCGAAGGCCGGGGAGCGGAATGAGCCGCGAACGAAGCAGTCTCGCGATTCCGTATAAGGCTTGCGTCCGCTCTTACCCTCATGCTAACGTCGCATCGTTGGGTAAAATCGCGCAGAGATTCCGCTCCGCAGTTCTTCTATCGAATAACATATTTGGTCATTTTTGTCATACGTTTTCCGGCGTTACAGGGTTCTTTTGTGTTCGCGCTATCCGGTTAGCGTTAATTATTCCCCTTTTATTCTCCACTGTTCCCGCGCAAACTCCTCCGAGCGAAGTTCCTGATGTTTCAAAAGACATCTTTGACCGCCTTACCGTACAGCGGTCTCTGAATCCGGGAGAGGTGCTTGTCCTTGCCACATATAAAGAAGTTGAAGGGGATTGGACGCACCTGAAGGGAGCGGCGGAGCTGCGATTGCCGGGCATGATATTACGCGCGGATGAGATCGATTACAACAGTCATACGGGATATACCGAGGCGCGCGGTAATGTGTATTACGAGAATTTCGAGCGGAAGGAGAAGATCTGGGCCACGCGCGTCGAATATTTTACCCGGGAGGCACGGGGACAGTTTTTCGATGTTCGCGGTGAGACCTTTCCGAAGATCGAGAGTCGGCCAAACCTGTACCGTACGGAAAATCCGTTCCATTTCGAGGCAAAATGGGCGGAGCGTGAGGACGGCACCTATATCCTGCACGAAGCCACGCTCACGAACTGTCTGCTGCCAGACCCCTGGTGGACGCTGAGCGGCCCCGAATTCCGCGTCGTGCCTGGTGAAAGCGCGCGGGTTCACAACGCCGTGCTGCGGATTCGCGGCATCCCCATTCTCTACACGCCGTGGTTCTATAAGTCGCTCAAGGAGGGGGAACGCCGGAGCGGCCTGCTTACACCGAATATCGGGAATAGCAACCGGCGCGGACAGATGTTTGGCGGTGGCTACTACTGGGCAATCTCCCGCAGTTACGATGCCACCTACCGCGCGCAGTATTTCACCACGCGCGGCGTAGCGCATCAGGTGGATTTCCGGGGAAAGCCCACGCGCGACAGCGACTTTAGTTTCGCGCTCTACGGCGTGGCCGATAAAGGGCTGCCGGTGAATCAGACCGTAACGGTTGCGGATCCGGCCAATCCAGGGTCCGTGATCACCACCACGCGGACGGTACGCCAGAAGGCTTCCGGCTTCAGCATCGACGCCGGAGGCCAGACGGCGCTTCCGGCCGGATTTTACGCGCGCGGCGAGTTGAATTACCTGAGCTCATTCCAGTTTCGCCAGGAGTTCACCGAATCGATCACCGAGGCGATCGCCTCGGAAATCCAATCGGTCGGTTTCGTGGAGAAGGATTGGTCCAGCTATCATTTCGTCACGGCGTTCACCCGGCTGCAAAACTTCCGGACCAGTGAGTCCGACGTCATCTCGATTCGCAAGCTGCCGGAGATCCGGTTCGCCAGCCGCTCCCGGAGGCTTCGAAAGCAGGTGCCGGTTTATGTTTCGTTCGATACGGCGTGGGACCTGATGCGGCGTTCGCAGCCGCTGTTCCAAACCCGCCAGTTTGTTACGCGCCTTGATCTGGCTCCGCGCATCTTCATGCCGCTCGAGTGGAAGGGCTTCCATATTGTGCCGAGCTATGCTCCGAGGCTTACCTATTACGACAGCCGGCTGGTCGATGAAGACGTGCGGGGCGAAAACCTTGGGAGGCACTCGCAGGAGTTTGGTATCGAGGTGTTGCCGCCGAGCCTGTCGCGTGTCTTCGATCGAAAGGGCTTCTGGGGAGAGAAGCTGAAGCACGTCATCGAGCCGCGCGTGGCTCTGCGTTATGTAAACGGAATCGGCGATTTCAACGATGTCATCCGTTTCGACGGCACCGAACTACTCTCGAACACCAATGAGGCTGAATTCACGCTGACGAATCGCTTCTTTGGCAAGCGCGGAGATT
>CAZXBZ010000314.1:0-4754 GCA_964639135.1 uncultured Solibacteraceae bacterium
CAGCACCGGCGTGAATACACTCAGCAAAATCAGCGGCCACGTAGCTGGGCGCTTGACGGAATGGAGCTGCAGCAGAATCAGGCCAGTGAGGGAAAACACCAGACAGGCGATGGCCAGGGCGTCAATATAAATGCTCCAGGCCTTGCCAGTGTGGCGGCCCTTATGAAGATCGTTGAGGTACGAGATCCAGCCCCGGTCTGTCTTCTCGTAGTGGGCTTCGCCGGTGGCGCGATCCACGGCAACCCAGGCGTCTCCGCCGGGCCGCGGCAGCGATATGTAGAGTTCGTCGGGGCTCCATTCGCCCATGCCTTCCCCGGCGGAGCCGAACTCGCTCGAAATCCACCGCGCCACGACGGGCGGCAGAGGCTGGAGGCCGGACGTCTCCGGTGGCGTCGCGGCTATCGCCCGCTTGACGGGATCCGGCATCTCCGCGGTGCGGGAACTCACCACGGGCGTGGCGCTGATAGTGCTGGCGTGGTTGAGCGTGATGCCCGTGATGGTGAACAAGAGCATTCCCCCCAGACAGATGCCGGAACTCACCCAGTGCCACAGAGTTACCTGTTTGATGAGGCTCGCGCGAAAACTCCGGCGCGTCGGCCGGGCGGCCGGACGCGGCTTGGATGGGGCAAGTTTTTCCCGGTATTGTCCTTCTGTTTCAGAAGGATAAGCGTTGCGATTGGCGGGCATGTGTTCGGGAGTAAAGTCTGGGATACTAGCGGGAACACAAAATTTTCTTACTATTTATTGCAAGTCACTTGCAAGTTGTGATTATACGACCAAAAAAGTCCGTGGGTCAATGCGGGTACCTGATTTTCATGACGGAAACGCTTTCCTTGGCCACGGGGTGGCGTGCGGGAGAAAAGCCAGGCGGAGATGGCGGGCCGCCATGCCGGAACGCCGCGGCGAAAGCTCTTTGTGAAGAATTTCGGTGCGGCATTCGCCTTCTTCCAGGTCTCTGCTTTTCCCGTGACTTTCTCCACAGCGCGTAATACCCGGCTCGGATTGGTGCACCGCTTGGGTGCTCTCCCGGTGCGGTAGTCTCCAGGCCGTGGCGGCAGATTATCCGCCAAATGTCCGCTCCAACACAAAAAATCAAAAGCAAACACATGCGTTCTGGATCCCATTCCCGTTAAGCTAAGTGTATTAACGTCGATTCGGTCCGCTGACGAGAGAAAGCGTTCCGGCTCGTCTCTTCACGCAATTCAGGTGAAGAATTCCTTCAGTGGCAGATCCTCTGTGTAACCGGGGTCCTGCATATGGCTCCGGACTGACAGAGAAGCGGGTAGGCTTACCCGGCAACACGGATCCGCCGTATCCACCGCTTCGTTGGGGAACCAAGACAGTGAATCCATTGGCCGTAATGTCGCCGTTTCTCCTGATCCCCGTGGCAGCGTGGGTCGGCAAGACGCGTCCTGACCGGGCAAAGTTCCTGGCTCTGCCGCCGGCGGGCCTGGCCTTTTACTTTGCGTACCTGATGACACAGTTGCCGGCGGCGGGCTATCTGCTGGGGACGCTCCCCTGGGTGCCATCGCTGAACCTCTCCCTGTCCTTCCGGGCAGACGGATTGAGCCTGCTCTTCGCTATCATCATCTCCGCGATCGGGTCGCTGATCACGGTCTTTGCCAGTAAGTACTTTGACTCCGGAGAGAGAGCGTGGCGATTCCACGCCACTCTTTTCGCATTCATGGGGTCGATGCTTGGGGTTGTTCTCTCGGATAACCTGTTTCTCCTGTTTGTGTTCTGGGAACTCACCGGTTTCACCTCGTTCCTGCTGATCGGATTTAACGACAGCGAGGCAAAGTCGCGTGCTTCCGCCATCCAGGCCTTCGTGCTGACCAGCGCCGGCAGCATGTGCCTGCTTGCCGCGGCGGTTCTTATCCAGCAAGCCTCGGGCGTCATACAGATCTCCGCGCTGATCGCGCAAGGAGGTGTTCAGGGCGCGGAGGCGTACCCGTGGATTGCGGCACTGTTGCTGCTTGCGGCGTTTACCAAATCGGCGCAGGCCCCCTTCCACTTCTGGCTGCCGAACGCCATGGCGGCTCCGACACCCGTGAGCGCTTATCTGCATTCCGCCACCATGGTGAAGGCTGGCATCTATCTGGTTGCGCGGATGACCCCCATTGTGGGCGGAGAAACACTGTGGACCGTGCCGGTAATCGCCGTTGGAGCCACAACGATGGCGGTGGGAGCCTGGCGGTCAGTGGCGGAGACGGACCTCAAGCGCATCCTCGCCTACTCCACGGTGAGCGCCCTGGGGCTGATGATGATGCTGCTTGGCGTGGGAACACAGGCGGCCGTCACGGCGGCCCTTACCTATCTATGCGCTCATGCCGGCTACAAAGGCGCACTTTTTCTGGTGGCGGGGACTCTGGAACATGAAACGGGCACGCGCGATATCTTGCGTCTTGGCGGGCTCCGCCACTCCATGCCGCTTGTTGCCTGGGCGGGCGTGCTCGCGGTTTGCTCGATGGCTGGCGTCCCGCTGTTCCTGGGATTCGCGGGCAAGGAGCTTTTCTACGACGCGCTGCTGCATCACGGCGTCTCGTGGGCGCGGGCGCTTCTGGTGCTGACGGTCGGGGCATGCTCCCTGCTTGGCATGGCGGGCATGCTTGCGGGCGTGGGGCCTTTCGCGGGCAAGCCCGGCCTGGCGGCGGTAAAACATAAAGTCCCTCTGGCTTTCTCCGGTCCGGCCCTGGCCCTCGCGGCCTTTGGCTTGTTCACCGGCGTCTGGCCTCCTCTGCTCGATCTCCCGATCGGAACCGCCGTGCGCAGTGTTCTGCCGGCAGCCGCCAAAGTGGACCTTGCCCTTTGGCACGGCTTTAATGCAGTGCTGGCCCTCAGCTTGGCGACCCTGGCGGCGATCGCGCTGCTTTACTGGTTCCGGGATGCCGTCCGCCCGCGCATCTGGCCAAGATCCCTGGGATTCGAAAGGCTCTATTCCGGCTCCGTGGCCGCTCTCGATGCAATCAGCGCCTGGTCGCTGCCAGCGCTGCAAGGTGCGTCCCTGCGCTCTTACGTGCGGACTCTGGTGCTCAGCTCCGGCATCCTGGTCACCACGGTCCTGTTCGTTGTGGGGCTGCCTGACTGGCCGGTCTTTTCGGTGATACAGGCCCCGGAGATGGCGGCCACGTTCATGATCATCCTTGGGACGCTTTCGGCGGTCCGCGCGAAATCAGCGATCCAGGCGGTGCTGTCCCTGGGCGTAACCGGCTACGGCGTGGCGCTGATCTTTCTGTTCTTCGGCGCCCCGGACCTTGCCATGACCCAGTTCTCCGTCGAGACGCTCACCGCCGTCATCTTCGTGCTGGTGTTCTATCGGTTTCCGAATATCGGCATTACTTCCGCGTGGAAGCCCCGCCTCGGTGACGCGGCGATCGCGGTGACGGTTGGCGGATCGATTGCCCTGGCGCTTCTTTATGTTGCAACATCGCCGACGCCATCCACGCTCAGCGATTACTTCTCGCGGTACGCATTGCCGCTGGCCCACGGCCGCAACATCGTGAACGTCATCCTGGTTGACTTCCGTGCCTTTGACACACTCGGTGAAATCACCGTGCTGGCAACGGCCGCCATCGGCGTGCGGGCCGTATTCCGCATGGGCCGCCGCGATGGAGGTTCCAAATGACCTCGCTGATCCTGCGGAGCGCCACGCGCGTACTGATGCCCCTGCTGTTGCTGTTTGGAGTCTTTCTTTTGCTGAGGGGGCACAACGCTCCAGGCGGCGGCTTTGCCGGCGGCCTGGTGGTGGCCGCCGCTTACGCGCTGCACTCGTTTGCCTTCGGAGAAAAAGCCGCCCGCCGCGCACTGCTGGTGGATCCATCGCGCCTGATTGGCGCCGGGCTGTTGCTTGCCCTCGCCAGCGGATCGTTGCCGCTGTTTACGGGCGACCCTTTCCTCACCACACTTTGGCTGGTGCCGGAAATGGGTATTGGGACTCCCCTGACCTTCGATCTTGGCGTGTTCTTCGTGGTCATCGGAGTTGTCTTAACCATGACCTTCACCCTGCATGAGGAGTAGCCCATGGAATATATTCTTGCGATAACAGTGGGCCTTCTCTACTCTTGCGGCATCTATCTTTTGCTTCAGCGGCGGCTGGCTCAGCTTATCATCGGCCTTGGCCTTCTGAGCAACGGCACCAACCTGCTGATCTTTACGGCGGGCGGGCTCACATACGCGAATTCTCCCGTGATTTCGGCTGGTGAAGATGCCATCACCGTCCCCTTCGCGGACCCAATTCCGCAGGCCCTGGTGCTTACGGCGATTGTGATCGGATTTGGTGTTCTGGCGTTCTCTCTGGTGCTTGCACACCGTGTCCACATGGCAACGGGCACGGATGATATCGACGATATCGAGGCGGGCGCCTGATGAACTTGCTCGTGCTCCCCATCATCGTGCCGCTGCTCACCTCGGTCGTCCTGCTTGTGTCGCCGCGCAAGCCGCTCGTCCAGCGCTGGGTTTCTTTTATCGGCTCCCTTGCTCTGGCGGCCGTGGGTATTGTCCTGTTCACACACGTGGAGGAGCAGGGCATCCTGGTGCTGCAAGCCGGAAGCTGGAAAGCTCCGTTCGGCATCACGCTTGTAGCCGATCTGCTGGCGGCCATGCTGGTGCTGGCCACGGGGATCGTGGGGGCGGCCGTTACGGCCTTCGCCTTTTCCGGCGTTGATCCCCGCCGTGAATCGTTCGGATACCATGGCCTGCTTCATATACTGCTGATGGGTGTGTCTGGCGCCTTTCTCACCGGGGATCTCTTTAAT
>CAZXBZ010000315.1:0-4748 GCA_964639135.1 uncultured Solibacteraceae bacterium
CAGTTGGTTGTACTTGGCGATACGGTCCGTGCGGCTGGCCGAGCCGGTCTTGATCTGGCCGGCGCCGGTCGCCACGGCGAGGTCCGCGATGAAGGTATCCTCGGTTTCGCCCGAGCGGTGCGAAACCATGGCGGTATAGCCCGCGCTCGCGGCCAGCGCCATGGCGTCGAGCGTCTCGGTAAGCGAGCCGATCTGGTTCACTTTCACGAGAATCGAGTTCGCCACGCCCTTCTCGATACCCTCGGCGAGGCGCACGCTATTGGTGACGAAGAGGTCGTCGCCCACGAGCTGCACCTTGTCGCCGATCTTCTCGGTGAGCAGCTTCCAGCCTTCCCAATCGTTCTCGTCCATGCCGTCTTCGATGGAGATAATCGGGTACTGACTGGCCCACTTGGCCCAGAATTCCACCATCTGCTCGCTGGTGTATTCGCTCTTGTCGCTCTTCTTGAAAACGTACTTCTTTTTTTCCTTGTCGAAGAACTCGCTCGACGCCGGGTCGAGCGCCAGGCTGATCTGTTCCCCCGCCTTGTAGCCCGCCTTTTCTATGGCTTCGAGAATCACCTCGATGGCTTCTTCGTTTGATTTCAGGTTCGGCGCGAAGCCGCCTTCGTCGCCCACCGAGGTTGCGTAACCCTTCTTCTTCAGCACGCCTTTGAGCGTGTGGAACACCTCCGCCCCCATGCGCAGCGCTTCGGCAAAGGTAGGCGCCCCATGGGGAGCGATCATGAATTCCTGCGGATCCACGGAATTATCGGCATGTGCGCCGCCGTTCAGGATATTCATCATCGGCACGGGGAGAATCGATGCCTGCACGCCGCCGAGATAGCGGTAGAGCGGGATTTGCAGGTAGGCCGCGGCGGCTCGGGCCGTTGCCATCGAGACGGCCAGGATGGCGTTCGCGCCGAGTTTCGACTTGTTCGGCGTGCCGTCGAGTTCAAGCATCGCCTTATCCACGAGCTGCTGTTCGAGCGCGTCCATCCCCGCCAGAGCGTCGGCGATTTCGGTGTTCACGGCCTTGACGGCGGTCAGAACGCCCTTGCCGAGGTAGCGGCTCTTGTCGCCGTCGCGCAATTCCACGGCTTCGTATTCGCCGGTCGAGGCGCCCGAGGGAACGGCGGCGCGGCCTAGCGTGCCGTCTTCAAGAATAACGTCGGCTTCCACGGTGGGATTCCCGCGGGAATCCAGAATTTCACGGCCGGTAATTTCAACAATTGTGCTCATCGTATGAGTCCTCCAGGGTACTGGCGTCCCACCCCGGATTTCCGCCGTCGACGGCCGCAATTTCAGGGCTGCCTGTCCGAAACCGGAGGACGCGCATCTTTTCCATTGTGACGCACTAGCCGCCGGAAGGCACGCGATGCGTGCAAATTGCGGGGCGCCGAATTCGGCGCAAGGTGGTTGATTTCAAATGCGGTTGAAGCGCGCGATGGCCTCGCCGAGCGATTTCAATTGCTGAATCAGCGGAACCATCCGGCTCTCGCGTTCATCAATTTCGATGGCTCGCTTCAGGATGTCATCCGCTTCTTCTTTCGGCACCACCACGACGCCATCCTCGCCCGCGACGATGATGTCCCCTGGAGATATCCGCACACCGCCGCATGTGACCGGTTCGTCCCTTGAAACGCTGGCATGGCGGCCCACCGCCGTTCCCGGCGTAACGCTCCGGGCGTAGACGGGCAGGCCAAGCCGACGGATCTCCGCGACATCCCGCACGCCGCCGTCAATCACCATTCCGGCCATGCCTCTTGCCTTGGCGGCGGTGGCCATCAATCCGCCGATCGCCGCGACGTTGAGCGTGTCCTCCATCACCACCACGCCCACCTCGCCACTCTTTGCGTTGTCGATGAGTTCCACCACGTGCCGCGCGGCGCCTTGAGGCGTTGCCTCTCGCGCCGTGGCCGGCCGCACCAGGGCGGTCCGCGCGCGGCCCGCCACTACGCCTTCCACCACTGGCCGGAAGTCGCTATCGAGAAAGCCGCGTTTGCCGGCAACCTGATCGACGGCGTCCGCCACGGAGGCGATGGTGACGCCGCGGAAGCCCGCCACCAGCGGGTCGTCGGCGTCCGCCGATGAATTCCGCGCGGTGAGCCCAAAAAAGAAGGCGATGATGGCGAGCGCGGGCAGTGCAAAAAGATACGGTTTCTGTCTCATGACGTTCTACGGGGAGCAGCCGGGGAAAGAAACATTTCTCTCCTATTGTGTAGCTATCGGCGGAAAAGTCAACGGAATGAAGGGTCCCGGACAATAAATCGTTGCGCGGCGGCGGAACGGGCGGATTCTGGAAGTTTGGCGGGGACGACGGGACTCGAACCCGCGGCCTCCTGCGTGACAGGCAGGCGTTCTAACCAACTGAACTACGTCCCCACAGACGTGTATCCAACCTTTTCAAGGTAGCACGGCGCGCGTGCTTCCGCAATGGAAACTACGCCTGGAATGGAGCGGCAAAATCCGCTTTCAGACCCCAGGAGCGCACCGCGGATTCGATGGCGAATTCCGTAGCGTTGAAGCCGTCTGGTATGCGGAGTAGTGGTTCGTAATCACCACGGTTCTCGTTAAGGCTCTTGGGCTTATAGCAATTCGATCGAACCAATCCCATACCAACCGTCGTCATCTCCGCCTTCGTTCGCAAGCCGGATCGCCGGTTTGCCGGTGGCGGGGTCCACCACGGCGATACGCAGATCGTAGTGCCCCGCGGGCAGGTTCTCCGGCGGCAATACCGGCCCCTCGTAAACCCAGTCTCCCGGCCCCCATTGGGTAAGATCAACCGGCAGCGTCACTCGCGCGCGGGTCTGTCCGGAGACCAGTTCCAATTGCACCTGATACCGGTCATAGGCGGGGGCAACCCCCTCGTTTAGCCACAGGGTTTTCAGCGGGAACGGAACCCCCGCCGTTGCTTGGCGTGGGTATTCCACCCGCCTCAGGGAGTAGCGGTATCCCAGGCGCTTTTCGAATTCTTCGAACGCCGGCCGCCATTCCTCCGGGATGGGGGCTGATTTCAAATTGATGGTACTGGCATGCCAGCGCATCGCCGCGTCGAAGATCTTTTGCAGCGGGTAGTCCATCCGCTTCCAACTGGCGGTGGTGCCGCAAACTTCAAGGGATACCGGCCCGCGTTTCCACGCATCGCGGACCCCGTCCGAGGCGATGTAGCGGGGGTACATATCGATCATGTGGGCGAAGTTTGGCTTGCTGGGCCGGCCGTAGTCTCCCCAGCAATCCGCCCGCCATCCCGCGCCCCGGCTCGCGCCGTATTCGAGCATTTCCAGAACGTCGAAATTCATCAGCAGTTTGGTCTTGCGGAACACGTCGAAGTGCAGATCGATGAGCGCCTGTTGCACCTCTTTCGACGGAGGATAGGGGCCCCATCCCTCTCCCCAGTAACCGAAGGTGGAAATGTCCACCGTGTCGAGATCGGGATGGCCGTCGTAGCGCTCTCCCAGCTTTCGCACCAGCGCGGACCAGTGCGTGACGTAGTAGGCGTCGTCCGAATCCGGCGACCAGATGGCGCCGTCTTCGTCGCCGGGTTTATTAGCTCGCCGCGCGTTCGAATTGCGGTACCACTCAGGCAGCGGAGATTTCGGGTCGTACGGCATGATGCGAATCGCCAGCTTCTGGCCGTGCCGTCTGGCCTCGCTCAATGCGCTATCGATGATATTCCAGGCATAGGCGCCGGGCCGCGGCTCGATCTGGGACCAGAACCAGCGCACATAAGCGACGGTGGATTCCGGGAAGATCACGCCTTCCGCCGCGGGCAGCGGACCCTCCGGCCCCACTTCGGACCACTTAGCCGGCGGATTCAACGCCTGCCCGTTGAAGCGCTGGAAGGTCTGGATACCGCGCCCCGGATTTCGGAGAGTCTCGTCAATCGGCTTGGGCTTGATGAGCGCCGTATCGCTCTGCGCGGGGAGGGAGAGCGGCAAAACAAGAAACAGCATCAAACAGGCAAAACGCAAGGCGCACCTCCGGATCACGAACAGCTTGGTGATTCGAGCAACCACCGAGACTTTATCGTATTCCCGTTTGCCGTCAAGCGTGGGCACCGCAAGATAAGCGCCGTGGCGAGCCGCGGGATGACGTGGTGTAGGTGGGGAGTGACAATGCGTCGCGCAAGCGGCCAGGCGGCAATACGTCGCGTGAGCGACCGGCAGCAATTAGCCAGGCGTTTTACACGCCTGATTTCGTTCGAGCTGAATACATGCGCCGCGTCAGCGACGCACCCTCGGGCCGCTGACGCGGCCCCCTTGCACCTTACCTTCCAATCCAGCCGGATGGACCAACTGGCTAATCGCTTTGCTCGCTGAGAGCCGTGGCATCGTGAATTCCGCGAGATGCCGTAGGGGCTTGAAGGCGAAGCCATCGCGCGGGTCTGACCGATACGCGGTCGCACAGGCACCCAGGCGTTAGGGGCTGGCTGGGGCTAGCTTGTCCATTTGTTCACGAATCTGGCTGGCGGCGGGGTGATCGGGGTGGTATTTGAGGAATTGTTCGAGGAGTGTTGCGACTTCCCGGATCTCTCCCTTCCGCAGCAAAACGTCGGCAAGCGTGAGTTGTGGATGCGAGAAGTGCGCCGGGTCGAGTTCGATTGCCGTGCGCAGGTGTTTTTCAGCCTCGTCAAGCCGGTCCAGACTGAGCAAATTCATCCCAAGCTGGGAATAGGCAAGAGCGTCGCCGGGCTCCCGAAGCACGGCATGCCGGTTATACCCCTCGGCTTCCTTCAGGCGGCCGAGCGTGAGGAGCACACCGCCGAG
>CAZXBZ010000316.1:0-4721 GCA_964639135.1 uncultured Solibacteraceae bacterium
CCCCGACGATGGCTTCACCAATGTTCCCTACGAGAAAGGCGCGCTCTTCCTGCGGACCATCGAGAGCGTAGCGGGCCGGGAGAAATTCGATAAGTTCCTCCACGGTTATTTCGACCGCTGGGCCTTCCAGAGCATTACAACCCAGGACTTTCTCAATGAACTGGAGAGAGCGCTGTTCCGGCCGGATCCTACACTGGCGGCGAAGATCCCCGTTCTCGATTGGGTCACCAAGCCCGGCATCCCGGCCGGCGCGGCGATCCCGCAATCCTCGCTGCTTGAGCAATCCGCCCAGGCCGCCACCGAGTTCGCGGAAGGGAAAGTGCAAGCATCGGGAATTCCCTTCAGGCAGTGGAGCAGCCAGGAGCAGCTCTTTTTCCTGCGGGCGCTGCCGAAACAATTGGATACAGACAGGATGAAATCCCTGGACGAAGCATTCGCGCTCACTCACGCCGGAAACTCCGAGGTGGTCAGCGAGTGGCTGCTCATGGCCGTCCGGAATCGCTACGCCCCGGCGGACGCGCGTCTTGAAAGCTTTCTGATTGAAGTGGGCAGGCGCAAATTCCTCAAGCCTCTCTATGAGGAATTGGTCAAGACGCCCGAAGGCCGCGCGCGCGCAACCGCCATCTATGCGAAGGCACGGGCGGGGTATCACCCGATGGCTGTTTCCATGGTGGATGGTATCTTGAACGCTCCGGCAAAATAGACGGAGCGCCGCTTGGTATCGGGAAGCATGTGGCTTCGCGCCGGGGTTTGAATCAGGCGGCCTGCCCGATGGAATCCGCCTTACCGGCGGCGGAGATCCGCCGTGGCACAACCTTGAGAAGCAAGCTGGCCGCCAGATAGCAAAGCGCGCCGGCAATCAGGGTTTCGCGCAGCCCAAAAGAGATTGCCAGGACAATTGCGCTCACGGATCCCAGGACGCTGGCGGCGGCGTTGACCGCCCAGGCCCATTTCACGGCCGCCGTGTTCCAGCGCTCCAGCAGTTGCAATCCCATCGGGAATGGAATGCCCATTGTAAAGGCTGGAATTCCCACGAGCGCCACCGTCAGGAGCACTTTCAGCGGGAACGGCCAGACGACGGCCAGGGTGCTTAAAGGCGTCGCGGAGAGCGCGAGCAGCACGATTTCGAAGGAAGCCACGATCACGGCTGCCCGCAGCCGGCTTCTCTCCCCGCCCGTGATCCGGTTGCTGAAGAAACTTCCCAGGCCGCTGAAGATCAGCATCGAGAAAATAATCACCGTAAGCGAATAGACGGGGTGACCCAGCAGCAGCACGAAGGTCTGTATGGCCGCGACTTGCGTCAGGATGTATCCGGCGCCGATACACAGGAAATAGAGCAGAAATACTTTCAAGCCGGTGTCTTTCGGCAGCACGCTCTTG
Organism: uncultured Solibacteraceae bacterium; assembly: GCA_964639135.1. Taxonomy (GTDB): domain Bacteria; phylum Acidobacteriota; class Terriglobia; order Bryobacterales; family Bryobacteraceae; genus JACTMJ01. The sequence goes on from CAZXBZ010000316.1 coordinate 1,381, forward strand.
AGCAGGAGGGGCGGCGTCAGCAGCATCAGCAGCATCGCGGCAAGGCTCACGGCAAACAAGCCCGCAATGGCTGGTATCGCCCGGTTCACCTTGAAATCCGCGCTCTCCCGCCCGATGGTTTTCACGAGGCTCCACAAATCCCTCGGTTGTACCGTGTAGAAAAAGAATGGCCGGTTATCGCCGACAGGCGAGACGTCGAAGGCATAGCTTGCATAGAACTCACGCGGGTTTTTCGTTTCGAGATACCGGTGAAATGCCGTTGTGCCAGGGTGGCCGGGAAGGTAGACGGCTTCGAGTCCGCGCTTTCGCGCGATCTCCCCGGCTTGCGCCACCTGCCCGGGTGAAAAAGGTTTCCGGGAAATAATGACGGTATCCAGCGCGCCCCAGCCTCGCAGCAACTGGCTGTTCTCCCGCAATACCAGGACATGGCTGGCCACATCGGGCTCTCCTAACTGACCGAGGGCGACACGGGCCAGCGCCAGCAGGCGAAGGCTTTCGCGGGGCGTCTCAAAGCCCCAGCGGGTGATGGAAAGCATCCCATCCGGCGTCAGATGCCGCAGGTAATCCTCGAAGGCATTTGTCGTATAGAGATTGTTTTCCGAAAGGGCGAATGCCCCCGCCGCCGTGGAGGCCCAGGTGTCGACCAGGGTGAGCTGGATGATGCCGAACCGTTCGTTGCTTTGCCGCACGAAGGCTCTCCCATCCTCCACCGCGATCGTTACTTCCGGCCGGAAGTACAGGCGATGGCTCAGGTCCGGGTAGCGCTCCCGCATGATCGTGCCGGCGATGGCGGGGTTGATCTCCACGCCCGTCACGTCCTTGCTGCCCGAGGCGATCGCGCGCGCCAGGTCCCATCCGCCGCCGGCACCGATCACCAGCGTCTTTGCCGCGGGCAGCAGGTTATAGACGAACCCCGGACCCATGCTCAGCAAACTGTCGCGATCCCGTTCGCTCAAATGGTCAAGATCATAGGGCGGGATTCCCGTCGCCGCGTCGGCGTCGATCACGATATCCGGCTGCGCTTGCCCCGGAGCCTGCCGCAGGGCCACGCGCGAGATGCTGTTCCACTTCACAAAAACATCGCCGCGCAGGTCGTGGCCCTTGGCGTGGCGGATGTCCAGCCAGCGCGTCTTCGCGTTCACCACCATCAGGCACACGAGCGCCAGCGCCACCCCCACTCCAGCGGCGCGCATGGTGACGCGATGTGTCGCCGGGTACCACAACGATGCCGCGACCGCATAGGTTACGGCCGCCGCGATCACGGTATTCGGCCCGCCGAAGCTGTTGAGGAACGGCACCAGCAGCAGGCAGCCCGCGGCCGCCCCCAGAAGGTCATGGAAGTAAACGCGGTCGATGTGTTCGATCGTTTCGCTGACGACCATCGAAAGCGCGGCGCCGGCAAGAAAAAACGGGAGCGCCGAGAGAAAAAATACGCCCGCCAGCATGGCGGTGTTCGGCTCTCCCTCCACCGAATCGAGCAGCGGAAGCGCTAACGGAATCACCAGGGCATTGGCCAGCAGGAGGGCGGCGGCCTTGGCCTGAAAACTCCCCTTGAACCGCGCCAGAATGTAGGAAAACAGGCCGCCTCCGCCAAGACCGAACATCGCGATGGAAATGGCAAGAAACGCGAAATGATAGTAGAAGACCACCGAGAAAAGGCGTGTAAGCGCCAGTTCCAGAACCAAGGTGGCTAGCGCGGTGAAGAAAACACCGAGATAGATGCGGGGCCAGTCCCGGCGCTGGCGTGCGGAATCGAACTCCATCAAGCTACCAGCATACGGCAGAGCCAGTCGTTCTCATAAAATTCCGCGGTTCTCGCGGCTGAGCCGCGCCGGCGCGCGGATGGCGGATTCATTCGCGACATAATAGTACGCTGAAGGCGGCGCGCATGGGTCTCTCTCGCGCCATCGTATTCGGCCGCGTGAAAGAGTGGTGCATACGCCATGATCGATCTCAGCTCCAGTCAGGATCAGCGACTATTTCAAGATGCCTTTCGTTTCGCCAAGGGCCGTGTTCGTTCCCTGGTCGAAAATTACCCTGAATTCTCGCCCATGTTTACCGAGAACGGGAAGTGGCGCCACGACCTTCCTCCGTGGACCTACTGGTGTGACGGCTTCCTGCCCGGCATGATGTGGATTTTCGCCTCCGCCGAGACGGACGACGACGCGGCGGCCTGGTGGCACGAGCGGGCGGTGCATTACACCAAGCCGCTCGAGCCCAGGAAGGTCGATGGCGATGTCCACGATCTCGGCCTCATCTTCATGTCCACCTTCCACCGCTGGTATGAAATCACGGCCGAAGATCCCCTGCGTGACGTGCTCGTGGCCGCTGGCCAGACGCTGGCGGGCCGCTACCAACCCAGCGGTAAGTTTCTCGCCTCGTTCATCGCGAGCGATAGCACCTTTATCGACATGATGATGAATGTCGGGCTCATTTTCTATACGGCGCTTGAGCTAAGCAGCCCCGAACTCATGGATGTGGCGATGAACACCAGCCTCACCATTCGCCGGGTTCTGGTGCGCGGAGACGGTTCCGTCGGGCAGGGGGCTCTTTTCGATATTGAGACCGGCGCCTTTGCGCGGCAGACCACACAGCAGGGATATCGCGCGGATTCGTGCTGGAGCCGCGGGCTCTCCTGGGCGCTCTACGGCTTTACAAACGCCTTTGAATACTGCGGTGACGCCCGTCTGCTTCAGACCGCGGAATCCGTCGCCGCCTTCTACATCCGAAGTTCCCCTTCGGATGGCGTTCCTCCCTGGGATTTTGACGCGCCCGCCGCCAACGGCATCGAGGTGGATACTTCCGCCGCCGCCATTGCCGCCGCGGGATTATTCAAGCTGTCCCGGACGGTGCCCGATCTTGCGAAAGGCCAATTTTACGATCAGGCCGCCCGGCGCATCCTCCGCGCGCTTTGCGAACGTTACCTTGCCCGCGGGGAAGGGGACGAAGGCGTTCTCAGCCACGGCGTCTATCACATGCACCAGAAACTGGGCGTGGGGGAAAGCGTGATCTGGGGCGATTACTTCTTCCTCGAAGCGCTCGACGAAGCGATCCGAACGCCGGAACTGAACGGCTAGAGCGATGGCGGGGGATATCAGCCAGCGGCTGCTCGATCTGAGCGCGGCCTACCGATTTGAAGACCGTGACCGTGTGGAGGCCTTTCTGCGCGTTCATCACGACCTCTTGCCATCCGTGGAGCGGAGTGAAGCGCGGGTGTTGGAGCTTTTCCCCGAAGCGGAACTCTGGCTTGCGGTCGATCTCGATGAGGGCGACGAGGATGCGGCGGAAGAAGAGCGGCTCTTCATTCTGATCGAGACGACGCTGGACCCAGGCGATGCCCT
>CAZXBZ010000317.1:0-4716 GCA_964639135.1 uncultured Solibacteraceae bacterium
TCCGCCCCGGGGTGAAGATCATCAAAAACTCCTCAAGATCGCCGCGCCGGCCCGCCTCCGCGCCCGCCGCGGATTGCGCGGAGGCAACGCCACCACCCAGGAGGAGCGACGCCGCGGCCGCGCCCGCTACTCCCTGGAACAATCCGCGCCTGGTTGTGTTCGATTTATCTCGGGCCATGTCAGTCTATCTTTATCAGGAATCGGCGGATGCGCCAATCCATCGCTCGCGGCTACGGTTCAGACTTCACTTTTCTTCACCTGTAAGTAGCGGAAATGACAAGATACACAGCGCCTCCATCGCTTATCCGAGGGCACGCGAGCCGCCACTATCCCGAGAAAATTCCATTTCAAACGCAATGGCAATCGCGACGGCGAGAAGCGCTCCATCATCACGAATTTGGAGAGCATCGACAACAGTGTGGCGGCCGGCCGCCGCCGGCATTTTCGGGCGGCTCATCCCCACACGGCGCTAGAACGTGTAATCGACGCTCGCCCCGCCGAAAAATCCATGCGCGGCCCTGGCGCCTGAGTGCCGGAGCGGCTCACACAGCACGGCGGCATAGCCAAGCTTCGGCACGATGCGCAGTTTTGGCCCGATTTCGAAAGGCAGAGCGACGGTGGGATGCACGTCCGAGAGACCCGCCTTCGGCGCGCCGAAATAGCCGAGATTTTCCGCCTTTGAGCCCCAACCCACTCCCGCCGCAAGTTCCACTCCCCACTTTACGGATCGGCGCAGTTCCGGCATTGGAATCACATGGCCCACATCGAACGTCAAATAAACGCCCTTGACGGATTGCACATCGAAGTAGGCCCGCACCGATGGTTTGAGGGTTGTCTCGAAGCTCACGCCGGTGTACAACTCGGTGGTTGGCGCATCCGGTGCGTTTGGAAACGTATACAGGATGACGCCACTCGATATCGTCGTCCGCTCTCCAAGCGGGTGATCGTAGCCGCCGTCAAAGTAGAGCTCGCCGAGCTTGATAGCCCGCCAGATCGTCTCCGTCAGATCCTGGTTTGTCCAGACGTTCAGGTAGAGCCGCTTGTAATCCGCCGTGGTGGAAGTCTGCAGCACCGGACCATCCGTGACGATAAGACCACGCCAGATGTACTGGCTGTAGACGGCGCCTTCCACGTTCACGCTTGGGCGCTGTCCCCAGAGCGCCGCCGCGAACACAGCCACGAGTGGAATCAGCCAGGCATTCATCCGCTCGCCCTCCGCTTCATGCGCCCTATCGCCCTCGGGCAACGCCCGCGGCCACGATGCCGCTCAAGGTCCGAATGTCCATCGGCCGGCCGCAATGACCCCATTCCTCCGTATATGCGGAAAATCAGCGGATCCAGGCGCGAAAAAAGTGGAATTTTTCGGGTAGGGTTAGGGCGGAGATTGCACGGCGACGGCACAGCACGCGGTAAGCGCCCCGGCTCGAAACCGGCCAGCGGCGCTCCGCCGGGCCCGGAGAGCGGGCACGGCCCGGGGGGACGCCGCCCCAATGCGCGGCGTCCTTGCACGCGGACGTGGCCCGCTACCGAGGGCTTCCGCTAATCCTCGAGACGCGCGTCGGCGAGCCCCTCGATTGGAACATTGTGCTGTTTCGCGTAGGACGTGATCGTTTCGTTGAGCTTCGCCAGCCATTTGTCGAGACCGATGCTACGCTCGGGCGCCATCATGTAGCCGAGATCGGCGGTACGGTCGGCCCAATGGTCTTTTACATCATCGAGCACATGGACGAATTCCCGCCCGTTCACCGCACGCCCCTTCGGGTAGCGGGTTTTTTCGAACACAGCCGTAAGATCCGCGAAAGCCAGTTCGCCTTCCCGGTGGACGCGCTCGATGGTGTTGTAAGCCGTCACCAGTTGATTCACGGCGCGCGCGGCATTCTCCGAGGCGGCCGACTTCCGCGCCGCCAGCAAGGAACGCTCCGCGCTTTCCATGCTATTGAGCAAGCGCCAGTGGTGCCCCATGAACTTTGCGAGAGCCGCGAAGACTTCCAGATTATGGCGATTCCGCTCCGCCCGGCCGATGTTCGCCTGCAGGCCGAGAATCAACTGATCGTTCTCCACCATCCGGCTTCGCGCTTCGGCGACGAACTTCGCATAGCGCCCCTCGATGACCGGCTCCACTTTCAGATCGGGCAATGCCGGAAGCGGCGGAGCCGATAGCGTCAGATCGTGACGTTCGGTCCCCACGCCCTTTCCATACGAATTTCCATATCCGGGTCCGCGAACGCGGGAGACGACCTCATCCCACGTATTGCGCCAGGAACGGGCCTGCCTCTGCATCAGGCGATAAAGCTCCGTGACCCCGGTGGCCTCGGGACCATAGTAGATGTTCATGAACTCGGCGACGTGCTGACCGAGCGGCGTGGCGCGCGGATTCCAGCCATACTGCGCGACCACCGACCACCCCAGCCAAAACGTCTCGCTATGCAGGCCCGAATCGTCCCAGGCCGCGCCGAAGACGCCGATCGGATTTGCTTTCCAATGTTTCCCGGAACGGATCGATTCGGACACATCCCCGATCCGCCCTCTCTTGACGCCGCCGGGGGTCTCGAGGTCGAGCGTTTGAGGGAACAGATACTCCGCGCCCTGAATCGAAACGTACGCGAGCGAGTTCATCCCTGTCTTCTTCTCGATCGCGGCAAATTCGGGCTCTCCAATCACGCCGTCTATGATGTCCGCCGGGAGCGTTTCCAGATCTTTCGCGAGCAGCGGGTATTCGGCCCAGATCAGCATGCGCCGGCCTTTCTGTTTCAGGTGCTCGTGCGCCTTCCGAACAAACTCCGCCCAGGCGAGGCTGCGGTTCTCCTCGTTATACGGGCGCGCGCAACGCGGGTCGTTGCCCGCGTAGTAGTTTTCATCCGTCGAGACGAAGAGGTAATCCACACCCTTGGTGGCTTTGATCACATCGTCGTACATCTGGAAAATCAGATCCAGGGAGCGCGGGTCGCAGGTATTGGAAGAATAATTGTTCCCATCCGCGCGCAAGTCCGCGAATTGAGGGTACTTCAGCACGTAGGCGAGATGCGCCGGCGACTGGATGACCGGCACTACCTGAATGTAGCGTTCGAGCCCGTAGTTCACGATCTCCTGCAGCTCCGCCGTGGTGAACGCGCCGGGCGCGCCGATGACGGGATTCGACGGATACTCGAACTTGTCCTCCAGCTCGAACCCGATCATATTGACCTTGAAGCGGGCGGACCAATCGAGATAGCGTTTCAGGGTCTCGATACGGTCCTGATGATGCTTTGTATCCCAATGCAGGAATCGCAGTTGGAGCTTCGGCCAGTCCTCGATGGCGCCTCTCGGAACGGTGACGCGCCCGTCCGGGTTGCGTTTGAATAACTGGCCGAGAGTCGCAACGCCATAGAGCAGGCCGGGGTCGCCATTCGCGGTAATCTCGATCACGCTATCCGACACCTTCAGACGGTAAGCCTGCTTATCGATTTCCGGACCGGCGTTCGTGGTTACCGTGCCCGGACGCACCGCCAATCGAATCACCTTCGTGGATGCTGGCCGCCGCTTCAGTTCAAGCGACTGAAACGACGCGGCATCGCCGATCAAGGTCTTGACGGCGATGTGGCCCGCGCCCACTTTCCCCGCGTCGACGCTCCAAGCGCCGTCAACGGCGACATCGCCATCCTCGAGCCGCACGGATTGCGGCGTGGGGATCACGGAATAACCTCGCATCCAGAGCGCCGTGGCGGTCTCGCCGGCCGCATAGCTCACGGCGCAAAGAAGCAGAATAACCAGATAACGCATGCGAATCTCCAACGTCTCGCTGCTCGTTACTTGCAACGAACAAGGAAAGTCTATCAAAATGCCGTGGCGTGTATCCGTGAAAAATGCCGCCTTGGGCGCGGCGGTTCGCGGACATGCCGATAATGGAAGCCGGTAGTACAATCGGCACGGGAACCCGGCGGCCCAAAAGACTTCAAGGAGTGACAATTGATGATGCGCAGGAAAGACTTTCTCGGGAGCCTTGTGCTTGCTCCAGCGGCCTTCGCGGCCGCGCGGGACGCAGTATCGCTTGGACCCACGGTCTTCGACCCCGCACTGCGCCATACGCGCGACTTCAAACCGACGGGGACGTTGCGTGAACTGAGCCCGAGCCTGTACCTCTTCGAGGACTGCGCGAACGTCTATATCGTGAAACAGGGCAACCGTGCCGCGCTGATCAACTTTGGGAGCGGCGATGTGCTCAAGGCCCTGCCGCGCATCGGAGTGGACCGGGTGGATCTGGTGCTCATCACCCATCACCATCGAACGGCCGCGCAGGGCCTGGCCGATATCGAAGACTACCCGTTCGAGGTTCGGGTACCACGCTCCGAAGCGCATTATTTCGAGAATGCCGAACAGTTTTGGCGCAATGCGAAGATTTTCATCAACTACGACCTTAAATCCACTTGGAACACCTTACGCCGCGGCGTGAAAATCAGCGGCACGGTGGCGGGCGGTGAAACGGTGCAATGGGGCGACATCGCATTCCGTGTGCTCGACACGCCGGCGGTTACGGATGGAGCCGTATCCTATTGCGCAACCATTGACGGGCGACGGGTGGCGTTCACAGGCGATCTGATCGCGGGTGTGGGCAAGGTGAACAACTGGTTCGATCTGCACTGGGCGTATTACGGTTTCACTCAGGGAATTGACGCCTCGGAGAAGTCGTTTGAGCGCATCCGGAGCGAAGCTCCCGCATGGCTGCTGCCCGCCCACGGT
>CAZXBZ010000318.1:0-4713 GCA_964639135.1 uncultured Solibacteraceae bacterium
TTCGCGTGGCTGCTGCCGGTGGTGACCGCGTGCTTTCTCCTGCTCGCCGTGCTGGTCTGGAACCATGGCGTGAAGAATTACTCGTCAACCGGAAGCTGATGGAAGCAAGCCGCCCCGCCGCCAGGCGCCGCGTGCCTGATACATTGAGGTTCACACACAGGGGAGGAGCCAGGCCATGGCGGTTCGAGGGATAACGCGGCGCGGGGTAATTTCAGGCGCCGCGGCGGCGGCCACGGCCACGTTTACGCTTCATGGGTCGGCGGCCCCGCCGCGTTTGCTGGTCTGCGGAGGCAGTGTTGTCTACGACGCCGGCATCGCGGGAAACCCGGCCGCACCGCGCTGGGAGGATGTGCGGGAGTGGCGGCCGGCTGCCAGCAAAGGGCTCCCGGAGAGCTATGCCGCGAAAGCCTTTGAGACAACGGACGAGTGCAAGCCCATTGACGGCGGGCGCAATGTGCTGCTCACCGCTTCCTCGGGCGGGGTGGCGATCTATGAGCGGGAAAGTTTGAAGACGTTGTTCCACGCCCGCGTGGCAAACGCCCATTCCGCCTGCCTTCTGCCGGGCGGCTCTCTTGTGGTGGCGTCCTCGGTTTCCAGGGAAGGGAACGCTCTCGTGCTCTTTCATCGCTCCACGAGCGAGCACGCGGTCTTTCGGACTCCGCTCGAATCCGCTCACGGCGTTATTTGGGACGAGAAGCGAAAGACGCTCCATGCCCTGGGGATGGACCGCCTCGAAGAGTATTCGTTCGCTTCCAGCGGTTCAGGCGCGACCCTCAAGCTGCTGCGTCACACGCCCCTGCCAAGCCGCGGCGGCCACGACCTTTCCCTCTCGAATCGCGACAGCGAACTGATCGTGACCACCCAGCACGGCGTGTATCTGTTTGAGAAGGCGGCACGCCAATTTCGAAATCATCCGGAACTGGGCGATCACTTGGACGTCAAGTGCGTCAGCGTGAACCCCTCGACGGGGCGTCTCGCCTGGGTGAAGGCCGACGAAGGCGAGGGCGTCTGGTGGAGCTTCCGCATCCGCTTTCTCGGCCCCGAGGGAAGCATTCAAAGCCCTGGACAGCGCGTCTATAAAGTTCGCTGGGCATAGCGGGCGAAACGCCGATGGCGATGAATGCGGGCGAGAAGATTCAGAACGCCACCCGGTCTAGACGGAGCTCAGCGCGGCCTCCGCGTGGGAGCGCGCGTGATAGGAACTTCGCACCAGCGGCCCGCTCTCGACATGTTGAAAGCCCAGGCTCCGGCCATATTCACGGATCTCCGTGAACTCATCCGGATGTACGTAGCGGATCACCGGCAGGTGATTGAGCGTCGGCCGCAAATACTGGCCCACGGTGAGGATATCAACGTTGCTTGCCCGCAGATCGCGCATGACGCCCTTCACTTCGTCGAGCGTTTCGCCGAGGCCCACCATGAGTCCGGACTTCGTGGGAATATCGGGGCGCTGCTCTTTCGCGTACGCCAGCATGCCGAGTGAGCGCTCAAAGCTTGCGCCGAGCCGCACCTGCCGGTAGAGCCTGGGAACGGTCTCGGTATTGTGATTGAGAATATCCGGGCGCGCATCGAGAACCAGATCGATGGCTTCACGCTTGCCCTGGAAATCGGGCACCAGAACCTCCACCTTGCATTCGGGCACCCGCTCGCGAATGGCGCGAATCGTCATCGCAAAGAGTCCTGCGCCTCCGTCCTTGCGGTCGTCACGGTTCACGCTGGTGACCACGGCGAAGCGCAGTTGCAGCGCCTCGACGGCCTCCGCCACCCGGCGCGGCTCGTCGAGATCCACTTCGAGCGGCACGCCTTTCTGGATGTTGCAGAACCCGCAGCGCCGCGTACAAACGTTGCCCAGAATCATGAACGTTGCCGTCCGGCTGTTCCAGCATTCCCCGATGTTTGGACACGCGGCGCTTTCGCACACGGTGTGCAATTTGAGCTTGCCCACCAGTTCTTTCAAATCGCGATAGTTTTCGCCTACCGGAGCCGGCGCCTTGAGCCACTCCGGGCGGTTGCCCTTTTGTGTGAGAGTGTCGATAGGAATAAGCACGGTTGTTCTCTCCAGTGTAGCGGTTATGAGCCTGGCTGGCGGACCAGGCGCCGCCCGCCGCCCGCCGGATGCGAACGGGTTGCACGGATGGAGCCGGGCTTTAATTCCGCGCGGGCAGCCGCCGCTCGAGGAGCGCGCCGCGGCGAAATACCGCGAGCACCGGCGGGAAACCCAGGTGCTCCCCAATCTCGCGGTAGTCGTCACATTCGAGAATCGTCAGGTTACCGTCGTGCCCGGCCTCGATCGATCCCAAGCGATCCCGGACTCCAAGCGCGCAAGCCAGATTCGCGATCGAGAGATGCAGAATCTCCTCGGGCGCAAGCCGCTCCTCCTGGCGCAGGCGAGCCCACGCGGCGAAAGGAGAAGCGTACCCCGCCAGGTTCACGTCGTACCCGGACGCAAGCGCCAGTTTCATGCCGGAGTCGATGGCCTCCCGCGGGCGTATCCCGCGGCCCGGCGCTCCGTCACTCAATTCGCTGGCGGGCAGAATCCAGGATACGTCGCGCCACGCGGAACCAGCCCGTGCTTCGAGGGCAGCGGGCAGCGGGCCCACCGGTACGCAGCCGCCGCCGATGCAGACCTCAAGAAGCGCCTGGCTCTCAAATACCTGTGGCGAGGTGAGAAAGCATGGAGAGCGGCCGCGCAGCCAGCGAATGGCGTGCAGCCGCTCGGCTTCTTCCAAATCCGCGAGCGCCGCCGCATGAATGCTCACCGCCAGAGAGGGTTCAAGACGCTTCCAATAGCCTCTGGCCGCGGTGGAAAGCTGCTGCGCGAAATGAGCTTCACTTTCCGCCAAACGCTTCGGAAGCTCCGCAAAATGAATTTCCGCGCGATACGCCCCTTTGGGGAGGCCCAGTTGAAGCAGGTTCCGCAGAATGCGGCTCCGCAGCGCGGGCGTTGCGGGGAAGGACAGGCGGAACTGCACGAACGTGCTTCCCGTCCAGAAGAGCCGCCGAAGCTCGCGTTCCAAGCGCCGCGCGACATTGTGTAATGCGCGGGCTTCTTCCGTGCCTGGAGTGGCGTGCGAAAACCTGTCCATGGCGGGGATTCGTTCCGGCGGACGGGCCGATGCCGCGTGGGAGCCTTCATCGGAGCCCGTGCGCGGAAGCAGATGATGCACCTCGTCGAGAAGCCCGGGCACGATCACCAGATTGCGAGCGTCGAGCACCCGCGCGGTGGCGGCTCGCTTCAGGTTGTCCAACCGGCGAGTGCTGCCGATCTCGGTAATGATGCCGTCCTCGATCAGGATGGAGGCATCCCGCAGCAGGCCGACCTCCTGTAATTCCTTGCCCCGGCGCATGCCAGGCCGTCCTTGCAGCGTGACGATTTGCCGGGCTCCCCGGATGAAGAGGCGGTCTCTGGGCTTCGCGGGTACGAGTCCTCCCGAGGTCATGAGGGGTTTATCCTTCGTCCACTTGTGCTTCGGAGACTCCTTCAACGTTATGCGAAGGCGATCAGAATAAAAACAAAACTCTTCAGATTGTTTCAGATTGAACCATCATCCCGTCCGAGCCCGGGAGTTTTCGCCTGCTTGCATGGCTCTCCGTTGCAAACGAAGCACAGGGGTACTTAACAGTGAACACGGGCTGCCCGGCCCGGCATTCCATGCCCATGACCCGGTATCCGTAAGCCGGAGCGTCCCATGGGGCGGCGAAAGAGAGCGTTTTTCCGTGTGCAAGGCCCTTGGGCAAACAGGCCGTGCGCTGCCCAAGGCCGTGTGCTTGCCCCCGCCGCATGATTCGCATACGATACGTGAGGTCCGCCGCAATTCGCTGCGGCGGCGGACGGCGCTCCCGCTTCGGAGCGCGAAGTCCGCTCAAGAGAGGGAGGGAAAACCAAAGATGCTTCGAATGCGTTTCGTCGCGATCGCGGCCGCTGCCACGCTCCAGGCGCTGCTCCTGTGGCAATGCGCGCCGTCGGCTCAGAAGGCCACCGTGAACAAGGCCGAACTCGGCGCTAAGTAAAACGGCCGCTGGAATGTCCAGTTCGAGCCGGAGGGTGGCGAAAAAGTCGGCTGGATCCAACTGGAGGGCGTCGGCACTCCGGATGCCAAGGGATTGATTGTGGGCGTGCCTGGCGGCGGCATGTATCCCCTTACCGCGATCGATGTAACCGATGACGGCGCGCTGCGCCTCGAGTACTCGGGAACCTGGGGGTCCAATATCCCGGAGGTCGCGGCGAAGGAGCGGGAAGCAAGAATGGCCGCCCGCGCCAAGCTCAAGGAAGGTGAAAAGCTGCCGAAGATGGCGCCGGTTATTGCGGTCTATACGGCTACGCTCGAAGGCGACAGGCTGGCGGGCAAGCAGGAGTGGCCGTCCGAGCCCACGCGTTTCCATGCCATAAACTTCACCGCGAAACGAGCGCCGGAGATTGACGAGCACGACGACGGCACCTGGGTGGCGGGCGAGACTGTTCAGTTGGTCCCGGATAAGCCGGCAAGCAACGACAAATTCACGGTGGATCTGCCGAGCAAGGAAGCGGGCTGGACCGTAAAGAACGGCGACATCATGAACGACCCTCCGGCCGGCAACCTTACTTCCAAGGAAAAATTCTGGAACTTCGATCTGCACGCCGAGTACAAGCTTTTCGAGCATTCGAACAGCGGCATCGGCCTGCGCGGTCGGTATGAAGTCCAGATCAACGAAGATTACGGCAAGGAGCCGTAT
>CAZXBZ010000319.1:0-4713 GCA_964639135.1 uncultured Solibacteraceae bacterium
AACAGGACGTGATGGAGGTTCAGCAGCAGTATCAGGATGGCGCGATCACCCACGGGGAGCGCTACAACAAAATCATCGAGATCTGGTCGAAGGTTACCGAGCGCGTTTCCGAGGAAATGTTCAAGGTGATGGAAGAGGACGACCGTACCGGCCGCTACCTCAACCCGATCTACATCATGGCCGATTCCGGCGCCCGCGGGTCGAAACAGCAGATCCGCCAGCTCTCCGGTATGCGCGGTTTGATGGCGAAGCCCTCGGGCGAGATCATTGAGACGCCCATCACCGCCAACTTCCGTGAAGGTCTGAACGTCCTTCAGTACTTCATCTCGACGCACGGCGCCCGGAAGGGCTTGGCGGATACCGCCCTCAAGACGGCGGATTCGGGTTATCTCACCCGCCGTCTCGTCGACGTGGCGCAGGACGTCATCATCACCGAGGACGATTGCGGCACGGTCAACGGAATCTACGTTGAGCCGATTATCGAATCGGGTGAAATTATCGAACCGCTGCGCGATCGCATCGTCGGCCGCGTCGCCCTCGAGGATCAGCACGATTACGAAGGCAAGCTCATCGTCAACGTCAACCAGGAGGTCACCGAGGATCTGGCCTCCGCCATCCAGGCGGCGGGTATCGAGCGCGTGAAGATCCGTTCCGTGCTGACCTGTGAATCCCGGCGCGGCGTCTGCCAGCTTTGCTACGGGCGCAACCTCGCCACGGGGCGTCTGGTGGAGCGGGGCGAAGCGGTGGGCGTCATCGCCGCCCAGTCGATTGGAGAACCCGGAACGCAGCTCACCATGCGTACGTTCCATATCGGGGGCGCGGCGAGCCGGGTCAACGAGCAATCCACGCAGGATACCCGTCTTGGCGGATTCGCGAAGTTCCTCGACATCGTCACCGTTACCGATAAGCGCGGCTCCCTCGTGGCGATGAACCGGAGCGGTATTCTCGCGGTGGTCGATGACAAAGGCCGTGAGCGTGAACGTTACCCCGTCGTCTATGGCGCCAAGATCAACGTCAAGGATGGGGATAAAGTAGAGCCGAACCAGATCCTGCTTGAATGGGATCCCTTCGCGTTCTCGATTCTTACCGAGATCGGCGGCGTCATCCATTTCAAGGACATGGTGGAAGGCGAGACCGTTCAGGAGCGGACCGATGAAATCACCGGTCTCTCTCAGTGGGTGGTTGTCGAGAGCCAGGAGAACCGGAACCACGTTCCGATGATCATCATCAAGGGCGACAAGAAAGGCGAGGAGAAGCGCTACCTCATGCCGACCAACGCCCACTTGGTGGTACACAACGGGGAAGAGGTTCTCGCCGGCGACATTCTCGCGAAGATTCCACGCGCCACCACGAAGACCAAGGACATCACGGGCGGTCTGCCGCGCGTTGTCGAACTCTTCGAGGCGCGCAAACCCCGTGAAACCGCCATCATCGCGGAGATCAACGGCGTTGTCCGCTTCGGCGATATCGTCAAGGGCCAGCGCAAGCTATCCGTGGTGGGCGATAACGGAGACGAGCGCGAGTATGTCTTCCCGCGCGGCGTTCACATCAACGTGCAGAATGACGAGCGCGTCCGGGCTGGTGATCCGCTAATGGATGGCCCGCTCAACCCGCACGACATCCTGAGCGTTCTCGGCGAAACGCAGTTGCAGCGTTATCTGGTGAACGAAATTCAGGAAGTCTACCGTCTTCAGGGCGTTCACATTAACGACAAGCACCTTGAAACCATCGTTCGTCAGATGATGCGCTGGGTGAAGATCGAGGATATTGGGGACACCGAATTCTTACCGGAAGAGGTTGTCGATCGCTTCAAGTTCCGCGAGGAAAACGACCGCGTCATGGCCGAAAAGCAGACGCCGGCCGTTGGCACTCCTCTGCTGCTCGGTATTACGAAGGCGTCGCTCTCCACCGAGAGCTTCATCTCCGCCGCCAGCTTCCAGGAGACCACCCGCGTCCTCACGGAAGCCGCCATCAACGGCAAGGTCGATTACCTGCGCGGCCTCAAGGAGAATGTCATCATGGGCCGGCTGATTCCCGCCGGAACCGGACTTGAATACTACCGCGACATTCGTATCGCCGGCGAGGAGATCGAGGAAGACGCGCTCGGCGACGGGATGGGCGAGGGTATTCCCGGCTACGACGAAGACGCCCACGTCTTCTACGCTCCCGGTTCTCTCAACGAAGAAACACCGGAAGATTTCGGCGGCGCGGAGTAAACCAACACCCAGCCAGTCGCACGAAAATCCCCGAACCGCTCACCCGCGGTTCGGGGATTTTCTTTTGCTAGTCGCGGGGAATCCCTTCCGGCGTTCCTTCGCTCCATGCCGCCGTCCGTTCTCCGGTACGCGCTAATTCACCGGCGGTTTCTTCGTCTCGGGCAGCAGGGATCTGTATTCCCGGCCCGCGCGCGCCTTCTCCCATTCCGTGCGCACCTGGGCCACTAGGTCCGGCTTGCTGAACAACTCCATTGCGCTCAGAGCCAGCGTCTTGGCTGCCACCACCATGCCCTTCCGGCCCAGCTCACTGCCGGCCGCGGCCGTCGAGATCCACGTGTGCAGCGGCGTTCCAGGCGGGAATGTCGCCGCCAGAAACTGGCCTGTCGGGGTCACCTGGCTGACATCCCCCACATCGGTCGAGGCGGAGAGCAGTTGCGTCCGCGGAGGCAGAATCGTTGCCTCGCTGCCTAACTCCGGCGCGGTTGAGAGATCCCCCAGATTCTTACGCAGCGCTTCGGCAAATTCCCGCTCCGCGGCCGTGTACTGTACCCCGCCTGCCTCGCGCAGTCCGCGATCCAGCAGATCCACCAGTGACGGCGTGGGGATGAGATTCGCATAGGCCCCATCGATGGAAAAGCTCATCGTCGTCCCCGTGCCCAGCGCGCCGGCCCGCGCGCAGTCGAGCGTTCGCTCCCAGATCGATTCAAGCTGTCGCTGGTCCGGATGCCGCACCAGCAGTTTCATTTCCGCGTGCGCGGGAACGATATTCACCGCGTCGCCGCCCCGCGTAATCATGTAGTGTATGCGTGTTTCCTGCGGCACGTGTTCGCGCATCATGTTAATCGCGTGCGTCGTCAGCTCCACCGCGTCCAGGGCGGAGCGTCCCGCCTCGGGCGCGGCGGCCGCGTGCGCCGCGATACCCTCGAAACGGATGGTGGCCGAGATATTTGCGAGCCACGAGTTGGAATCCGCTTGGTTCCGGTCAAATGGATGCCATACCAGAACCGCGTCCGTATCCCGGAAAGCCCCTGCCCGAATCATATAGATCTTGCCGCCGCCGCCCTCTTCGGCTGGCGTGCCATAAAAGCGAAGCGTCCCCTTCAGGCCTGACTTCTCCATCTCGGCCTTCACGGCAATCGCCGCCAGCGTGGAGGCCGAGCCAAATAGATTGTGTCCGCATCCGTGTCCCGGAGCGCCGGCAATCACCGGCTTCCGCTCCGCCACTGCTTCCTGTGAGAGGCCCGGCAGAGCATCGAACTCGCCGATAATCCCGATCACCGGTTTGCCCGAGCCCCACTCGGCCACAAAAGCCGTGGGCATCCCTCCCACGTTTTCCGTGATGCGGAAGCCCGCGGCCTTCAATTCATCTCGCAGCAGCGCGGAGCTTCGGACCTCATGGAACCCCACCACCGGGTGGTCCCAGATTTGTTTGGAAATTTCGCCAAAATGCGCGGCCCGCGCCTCCACTTCCTTCACAACGGCACTCTGCGCGGCGGTGGAAACGCCCCAGATAACGGTCAAAGCCAGGCAAACGACGGTCTTCTTCATAAGCGTTTCTTGAGTGTATCGCGAGGTGGCGGGGAGGGGCGGCGTGCCTTATGAGACGGCTT
Organism: uncultured Solibacteraceae bacterium; assembly: GCA_964639135.1. Lineage (GTDB taxonomy): Bacteria > Acidobacteriota > Terriglobia > Bryobacterales > Bryobacteraceae > JACTMJ01. The sequence goes on from CAZXBZ010000319.1 coordinate 3,827, forward strand.
GCGCCGCCTCATTAAAATTTTCTATCCGCGGCCGGGTTTATTTGCCGGGTTTGTGTTGGATTCAAGAATAAAAGATTCTATAATCGGAATATTGCATAAGCAGATAAATAAGTCTGAATTATAACCGTCCGATGCCGTCGCGTGCCGTGCAGGCCCGGATGTCGCGGATCAAGGAGTACGGGATGCCCAAGGGATCGGTTGTCGTCAGAACGGAGCGCTGCAAGGGTTGTGCCTTCTGTGTCGAGTTCTGCCCTCCGCGCGTGCTCGTCCTCTCGGCCGCTTTCAATGCCAAGGGCTACCATGTGCCCGAGTTGATCGAGCCCGAGAAATGCACCGGTTGTGACCTCTGCGGGATGTATTGCCCGGATTTCGCCATTCACGGCTATCGCTTTCCCAAGCCCGCCGCAACCGTCGCGAACGGCGGCGCCTCCGAAATCGATGCGTCCTCCGGAGCCGTTGCCCGTTGACCGCCGCCATTTAGAGGAGATCCGCCATGCATGCCGACCCCCGCGCCGTGCTCACGGGCACGCATTTCCTGAATGGAGACCAGGCCTGTTGCGAAGGCGCGCTCGCCGCCGGCGCTCGTTTCGCGGCCGGTTATCCCATCACTCCGTCCACGGAGATTGTCGAGCGTTTCGCGCGGCGTATCCCGCTTGTGGGCGGTATCTTCATCCAGATGGAAGACGAACTCGCGGCGTCCATCGCCATCCAGGGGGCGGTCTGGGCCGGCGCAAAGTCCTTCACCGTCACATCGGGCCCCGGCTTTTCCCTGATGATGGAGCACATCGGTTTCGCGGCCATGACGGAAACGCCGTGCGTCTTTGTCAACGTACAGCGCGGCGGGCCTTCCACCGGCCTCCCCACGCTTCCCGCGCAGGCCGATATGA
>CAZXBZ010000320.1:0-4700 GCA_964639135.1 uncultured Solibacteraceae bacterium
TTGCGAAGTACCGGCAATGTCTTCCGGACGGCAGCGCCTACCCGGCACTCAAATCCCTCGTAAGGTTTTGGATCGGGGATTCGCTGGAGTCGGAAGTGCAACTGGTGCTTGAACGTTCGAGTGTTCCGTTTTGCCGTTTGGGGGATCCCGCGGCGGAGCCTCCCCGGCTGGGCTGGCTCTCGTGGGCAAAGAATCGGGAGCAATCGCGCGACCCCGATGAGACGATTTTGCGCCTATAGCAATTGAGGGATAGAGGGCGCCGCGCCGCCCGATTCGCGGACGAGAAGGCTAGTGCCTTGCCCGTCCGGCCAGTGGGCCATGGGGCGGCCGCGGAGATGCGGAGATGAACGAAGTAAAGGAGACCGAAACGAAATGGCAGTGAATTTGAAATCGCTTGTCGGGAAGCTGAATGATACCACGCGGTCCGCTTTGGAGGCGTCGGCGGGGCTATGCCTTGCCCGCACTCATTATGATGTTGAGATTGAGCATTTTCTCTTGAAATTGCTCGATCAAACCGACACGGACGCGCAACGCATCCTGAAGAATTTCGGCGTGGATCCGTCGCGGCTTACCACCCAGCTTTCGAAGGCGCTCGATCTGCTGAAAACGGGCAACGCGCGCACGCCCTCGTTCAGTCCGCATCTGGTCAAGATGTTCACCGACGCCTGGACCATCGGGTCGCTCGACTTCGCGCAGCCCCGCATCCGAAGCGGCGCCATTCTGCTGGCGATCGCCTCGAACGAGGAACTCTCCCGCATGGTCAACGAGTCCTCGCGGGAATTCGCGAAAATCGAGCCCGAGGTCTTGCGCAAGGAGTTCTTTTCCCTCGTTACCGGGTCTTCGGAAGACGATTATTCGGATGCCTCGGCCGACTCTCTCGGCGCTCCGGGAGCGCCCGGCAAGGCGGGAGGCAAGACGCCGAATCTCGACCAGTTCACCGTGGATCTTACCGAGCGCGCGAAGACCGGGAAACTCGACCCCGTCCTCGGCCGGGATAAAGAGGTGCGCCAGATCATCGACATCCTCATGCGCCGGCGTCAGAACAATCCAATCCTCACGGGCGAGGCCGGCGTCGGCAAGACCGCCGTCGTGGAAGGGTTCGCACAGCGCGTGGCCGGGGGCGACGTGCCGCCTCCGCTCCGTAATGTCACCATCCGCAGTCTGGATCTGGCGCTGCTCCAGGCGGGCGCGGGCATCAAGGGCGAGTTTGAAAACCGCCTCAAGGGGCTGATCGAGGAGGTAAAGCGTTCCGAGACGCCCATCATTCTGTTCATCGATGAAGCTCATACCATGATCGGGGCGGGCGGCCAGGCGGGCCAGGGCGATGCCGCCAACCTGCTGAAGCCGGCGCTGGCGCGCGGCGAATTGCGGACCATCGCCGCGACCACCTGGGCCGAGTACAAGAAGTACTTCGAGAAGGACCCGGCGCTGGCCCGCCGCTTCCAGGTCGTGAAGGTGGATGAGCCGAGCGAAGAGGTCTGCCGGATCATGATGCGCGGCGTCGTGGCCACGATGGAAAAGCACCACAACGTGCGCGTGCTCGATGAGGCCGTCTCCGCGGCCGTGGGCCTTTCGCACCGCTATCTCGCGGGCCGCCAGTTGCCCGACAAGGCCGTCAGCATCCTCGACACCGCGTGCGCGCGCCTCGCGCTCACGCAATCGGCCACGCCGCCCGCGATTGAAGACCTGCGCCGCCAATTGCAGGATCTTGAAGTGCAGGAACGGATTCTGAATCGCGAGGTGGTAACGGGCACCGACCACACCGAGCGCCTGAATGAGATTGCCGCGAGCCGGGAGAAGGCTCAATCCGAACTTACCGCCCTGGAAGCGCGATTCGAGACGGAAGCGGGCATGGTGGCGCGGATGCGCGAACTCCGTGAAAAACTCGAAGCGAACCCCAAGGACGAGGAATCGCTCGCCGAACTGAAAAAGCTGGAATCGGATCTTGACGAGATCCAGGGCGAGAATCCGCTCCTGCGTGTGTGCGTGGACGCCCAGGTAGTGAGCGAGGTTCTATCCGCGTGGACGGGCATTCCCGTCGGGAAGATGCTCAAGGACGAGATTTCCACGGTGCTCACGCTCGACGGAACCATGGGCAAGCGCCTCATCGGACAGGATCACGCGCTCAGGATCATCGCCCAGCGCATCGTCACCTCCCGCGCCCGCATGGACGATCCGGTCAAACCCATCGGGGTCTTTCTGCTTGTCGGTCCGTCGGGCGTCGGTAAGACCGAAACGGCGCTTGCGCTCTCGGACCTCCTCTATGGCGGCGAGCGCAACATGATTTCCATCAATATGTCGGAATTTCAGGAAGCGCACACAGTCTCCACGCTCAAGGGCGCGCCTCCGGGCTATGTCGGCTACGGCGAGGGCGGCGTTCTCACGGAAGCCGTGCGGCGGCGTCCGTATTCCGTGGTATTGCTCGACGAGGTGGAAAAAGCGCACCCCGATGTGCTCGAACTTTTCTTCCAGGTGTTCGACAAAGGGCAAATGGAAGATGGCGAGGGCCGCGAAATTGATTTCAAGAACACCATCATCCTGCTCACGAGCAACGCCGCCACCGAAACGATGATGAAACTGACGGCCGATCCCGAAACCATGCCCACCCCGGATGCGCTGGTGAAGGCGATGAAGCCGGAACTCGACAAGGTCTTCAAGCCCGCGTTTCTGGGGCGTCTGGTGATTGTGCCGTACTACCCCGTGCGCGATGAAGCCCTCAAGAAGATCATCGTGCTCAAGCTCGGCAAGATCCAGAAGCGGATGGCGGAAAACCACCGGGTTACTCTCGATTACACGCCCGAACTGGTGAACACCGTTGCCGACCGTTGCACGGAGGTCGAGAGCGGCGCCCGCAACGTGGACAATATCCTCACCAATTCACTGCTGCCCGAGATTTCGCGTGAGCTGCTCAGCCGCATGGCGGACGGTCTCGATATCTCCCATGTCCAGGTGGGCGTGGATGAGGCGGGAGCCTTTACGTACCAGTTCTAACTGGGCGGCCCGAGTTCTGGCCGGCAGCCGATGGAACACAGCCCGGGTTCTCCGCTCCAGGGCGGAGCGCCCGGGTTCTTGCTTGGGAAGGGACGCCAATGGCGTCAAGAACGGCTTTGATGTGGCGTGAATGATCCCGGAGCGGGTGATTTCTCGCAAGGATTTACGAACGGAGCGCGTCCGGCGCGGAGATATAGGGATGCCATTCACGCAGAAGGAAAGCCCGATCGCCATCGGCACGGTTCTTGGCGACGACAAACTGTTGTTAACCGCATTTGCCCATGAGGCAAAGGTCTCCGAGGGCTTCAGAATCATTGCGCGGGCACTGTCCGAGGATAAGAGCCTCGACATCATGAGCCTGATTCGCACCAGCGCCACCATCCGGATCAACCTCACCGACGATCCCGAATCCCCGTCTATCAAGTACCTGTACGGCGTGGTCCGCAGGGCGCGAATTCTTGAGGAAAACGAGTACCTCACGGAATACGAGCTCGAACTTGTTTCCTGGAATTCAATGCTGGATCTTCGCCGGGAATGCCGGATCTTCCAGAACATGACGACGCAGGACATCATTTCGAAGGTGTTCAAGACCGCTGGTTTCAACGACTTTCAGTTCGATCTCCAAGGCTCCACCCAGACGCGCGAGTATTGCGTCCAATATCGCGAAACGCATCGCCAGTTTGTGGACCGTCTTCTCGAGGAAGAGGGGCTTTTCTACTGGTTCAAGCACGTGGACGGCAAGCACACCATGGTGATCGGCAATGCCAACAGCAAGTTCGCCGAGTGTCCCAAATCCACGCTGCATTACGAGACCCGCGAGAGCCACGGGTACAGCGAGGATATCCGGCGAATGGATATGGAGAAATTCGCCCGCACGAAGGTCGAGACGCGGCGCGATTATTTCTTCGAGGATCCGAGCCTGGACCTCACCTCGTCGCAAACAAGCGGGGAAACGAAGGGCTCCGAGGAAGTCTACGATTATCCCGGCCTCTATTTCGCCAAAGGGCAAGGCGACCAGTTCGCGGATATCCTGATCGATACCCAGGATTCGCATGTTACCCGCATCAACTTCGCGGGTTCCGCGCGTGACCTTTTCTGCGGATGCCGGGTCAAGATCGCCGACCACTTCAACGCGGAACTCAACAAAGAGGTGATCGTTCTCCACTTCGCCGAACGGTGCTCGTTCAGCGGATATCGGTCGAGTTCTCAAACGGGCGGCCAGGCGCCCGCGCGAGTAAGCAGTGATTCCGCTTCGGCGATCGACAGTATCGGATCGGCGCTTTTCGGCCGGAGTTCCTCACCCCCGGCGACGCAGCAATCGGCGGAACCCGATGTGTTCAAGTATGAGTACGCGACCAGCTCCGTTCCGAACGCCGCGCCTTACAGATCAGTCCGGAAAACCCCGCACCCGCAGGTGAAGGGTGTTCAAACCGCCGTCGTTGTGGGCCCGAGCGGCGAAGAGATCTATACCGACAAATACGGCCGCATCAAAGTCCAATTTCATTGGGACCGCGAAGGGAAGAAGAATCAGGATAGCTCCTGCTGGATCCGCTTCTCCACCGCCTGGGCAGGCAAGAACTGGGGCATGATCTCCATCCCTCGTATCGGCCAGGAAGTGGTGGTGGATTTCCTTGAGGGCAATCCCGACCGGCCGCTCGTCATCGGCAGCGTTTATAACGCCGAACAGATGCCGCCCTATTCGCTGCCGG
>CAZXBZ010000321.1:0-4687 GCA_964639135.1 uncultured Solibacteraceae bacterium
GACGGCGGCGCCCTGCGATACACTCAGAAGTCGAAGATTTACAATGCGGCTTATTTTGGATGCTCACTTGGATCTGGCCTGGAACGCGATGTCGTTCGACCGGGATCAGACATTGCCCGTACCTACCTTGCGGGCGCGGGAAGAGGGAATGACCGGGCGGGGCAGGGGCCATTGCACCACCAGCCTTGTTGAGATGCGAAAGGCGGGCGTGGGCCTTTGTCTGGGCACTCTGCTGGCACGGGCGCTGCCCGGTGAGGCGCAGCGGAAGTTTTACGCGGAAACCACGGTCGGCAATCGCGCGCACGGGCCGGTAATTTACCGGGAAGATCTCGACTACGCCAGCCAGACCATCACCTGCGCCGCGGCTCAGGGGCAGTTGGCCTACTACCGCATGCTCGAGTTCGATGGCGAGGTGAAGATCCTGCGCACGGCCGAAGACCTCACTACTCTTGCGGGACGGTGGAAGGAATGGCTGGCGGAATCCGCGCCAGCCGAGGCCGCGCCGCCGATTGGAATCGTGCTTTCCATGGAAGGGGCGGACCCGATCCGGACGCCTCGCGAGGCGGAAAAGTGGTTTGAGAACGGCCTGCGCACGGTCTGCCTGGCCCATTACGGGCCGGGCGTTTACGCCATGGGGACGGGCGGCGACGGCACGCTGTCCCCGGCGGGCGTGGAACTGGTGAAGGAGTTCGGCCGGCTTGGAATTATCCTCGACCTGGTACACACGGCCGATACCGCCATCGAACAGGCGCTTGAACACTACGGCGGCCCGGTGTTCGTGAGCCACGGCAACTGCCGCGCTCTTGTGCCGCACGACCGCCAGATGAGCGACGCGCAAATCCGCGCCGTGGCCGCGCGGGATGGCGTCGTGGGCGTGGTGCTCGATTCCTGGATGATCGCCAAGGACTACGTGCGCGGCTGCGCCCGGGAAGAAAACCCCTCGCTGGAAGATCTGGCCTCGCACATCGACCACATGTGCCAGGTGACCGGGACGTGCAGGCACACCGGCATCGGCAGCGACCTCGACGGGGGCTTCGGAACCGAACAATCCCCGCGCGATGTGGAGACCATCGCCGATTTGCAGCGGCTGGAAGGAATCCTCGAACGGCGCGGCTATCGCGATGCCGATATCGATGCGATCTTCCATGGCAACTTCCTGCGCTTCTTCACCGCGAATCTGCCGCGGGTGCCCGCGGAGGAGACCACCGCATGACGCTTGCCGAACGCCGTTCGAACTTTCAGCGGACACGCCGCGACGCACGAGTGGCGGTCGCGGGATGGCTGCTGACACTGGCCTGGGTGGTTGGAGCCAGCTGGTGGTTTGGCACGGAGCGTCCCGCGGCGCTGTGGTTCGGGATCCCTAAGTGGGTGGTGCTGGGCGTGGCCATCCCGTGGGTTGTGACGCTCGTGTTCAATACCTGGTTCTCCATGACGCTGCTCGCGGAGGCGGACAGCCCGGCGGGCTCCTCCATGAACAAGGGGAAAAGCGCGAGACAATGAACCCCGACTCCTTCTCCGCCGAGGCTTTCGCGGGCAGCCGTAATTCAGGCATTGCCCTCTCATTCGGGTTCTACATCCTCGTCACTTTCCTGATGGCGTGGCTCGCGCACCGCAAGACGCGCAGCCAGGGTTTTCTGGAAGAGTTTTTTGTCGCCGGCCGGGGCATCGGCGCCTGGGTGCTGGCGCTCACCTGGGTGGCGACCATGGCGAGCGGCGGAACTTTCATCGGGGCGCCCGCGCTGGCCTGGCAGTACGGCTGGGCCTCTCAGCTATGGATCGCCGGGTTCATGGTGATCACGTTCACCGGCATGGGCATCCTGGGTAAGCGCATTGCGTTTCTGGGTGAAGTGACCGGAGCGATGACGATCCCGGATCTGATCCGGGATCGCTTTGAAAGCCGCGGGCTCGGGACGATTCTAGCCCTCATCACGCTGCTGCTCTACGTGGCCTATCTCGTGGCCCAGTACATCGCCGGCGCGCGGGTAATGGAAGTGGCGCTCGGTATGCCCTACTGGGCCGGACTGCTGCTGGTATCCCTTACTGTAACCATTTACACCGCGTGGGGCGGTTTCCGGGCCGTTGCCTGGACGGATTCGTTCCAGGCCATCGTGATGCTGATAGGCATCCTGCTGGCTCTGGGCTTCGCGATCGATAAGGCAGGCGGCTTTGGCCCTATTTCAGCCTATCTGGAGCAACAATCTCCAGAGTTACTGGCGCTGCCGGGGCCGGATAACTTTCTGCCGCTCTCGCAAGCACTGTCGTTTTTCGTCATCTGGCCGCTGGCCGTGCTGGGACAGCCGGCTCTGATGAGCCGCTTTCTCGCCTCGGGAGATCAGCGCGTGATCTCGAAGGCGGCGGTGATTAACGGAATCTACGTGATTCTGCTCTATCCGGCGGTGATGATGCTCGGGATCGTGGGCCGCTACCTGGCCCCGGGAATCACGGCGCCGGATCAGGCAACGCCCGCGACAATCGTTGCCGCGGTGCCTACCTGGCTCGCGGGGATGGTGCTTGCCGCGCCGTTCGCGGCGATTATGTCCACCATCAGTTCGTTCCTGCTGGTGACGGGCAGCGCGATCGTCCGCGATCTTTACCAGCGCAATATCAGCCACGCGCTCACGGACCGCAGGGCCCAGATGCTCTCACAGGGCACCACCTTCCTGATCGGAGCGGCCGCGCTCATCATCGCGTTTTACCCGCCGCAATACCTGCAATACATCGTGATCTTTTCGTCGACCGGCCTAGCCTCGACATTTATCGCGCCAACGGTGCTGGCGGTGTTCTGGCCGCGAGCGACGCGCGCGGGCGCTTATGCGGCACTGATCGGCGGCTCCGGAAGCTTCGCTCTTCAGTATGTTCTTTCCGGGACACGGAGCTGGCTTGGGCTCGACCCCTTCGTGTGGAGCCTGAGCCTGAGCTTTATCTGCGGGATTCTGGTTTCCTACGCAACAACGCCGCAGCGGAAGGAACTCCGCGCGGCGTGGTTTGGGGTGGAAGAAGGATAACCCCTCCGGTGTAGCTCCAAAGAGAGAGGGGGAAGAGCGCAGACCCGATCGGCTGCGCCCTCTTCAAATCCAGCCGGGATGCTTAGACGTCCTTGCCCACCAGGTTAACCGTGGTGGTCTGGTTCGCGCTGATCGTGATGCTCTCTTCGTAGGAGGCGCCGGTCTCGGGATTTTCAAAGCGAATCAGGTAACTTCCCGGGGGCACCAGCAGGCGTTGAAACACGTTCGAGAACTCGTCAACGTGGCCCACGTATTGGGCGTTCAGCCACACGCCGGTGAACTTGTTCGCGCCCTGGATGGTGCGGATCTGGCCAAACGGGGGCTGCGGCACCTCTTTGCGCGTCAGCTTGAAATCAAACTTCTTCGTCTTGCCGGCAACGGCGGTAATTGTCGTTTCGTAATCTTCGCATCGAGGGTCCACGAGGCGAATGGTGTGCTCGCCGGGGGTGACGTGGTAGGTGTTGCTAATAGCGAAATTCTCAGCCGAACCCACGTATTTCCCGTCAATAAACAGGCCCGCCGTGCTGGGTTCCGCCTGCACGCGAATTCTTGCGTCTTCCTGCGCCATCAGCGGCAGGGTTGCGCCGATCATCAGGACAAGGGCCAGGATGATGCCGAATCGTCCGAATTTTAAGTTCAAGTTCTTCACGACTGCTCCTCTTCTCTGTTGTGTTTTCATCGTCCATGGCCAATCTGAGTGGCCCACGTGAACCGGCCTCGGTGAAGGCCCGCCGAAGGCTGGACGTCCGATGCTTCCATGTCAAACGATCAGGACTATGAAAGAATGCGTACCGAAGAATCAGATGTCCAGAAACGGCACAGGGATTCCTCCCAAGCTATTCCGCCAATGACTATTGTACTCAAATTGAAGGGGTTCTGTGTTCCCACGCGGCCATGTCATACGTGTTTTATCATTCGAGTTGTGATGAATGGCGAGTGTTTCCGCCCCGCCTTCACTTTTCGGCGTGTCCGGACCCCTTCCACAATTCGTATGCCGTCTGAGCCATGAATTCAGCGTTTTGCTGAACCGCCACGCGGAAACGGTACCGAGTTTTAGTTTTACGGGCCGCGCCGGGTCCGCCCGATGCCGGTCCGCGACGGCGTGATGCTTCAGAAGACACGCCTTTCAATCCGATATGCGCACGACCGTGCGCCCGCGAATCTCTCCTCGCAGGATTCGCGCGGCGTAATCGTGCAGTTGATTCAGATTAATCTCGCTAGTGATGGCATCGAGCTGATCCCATGAAATCAGGCTCGCGAGCCTCGGCCAGAGCCTCAGGCGGTTTTCGATCGGCTGATTGACCGATGTGATGCCCGCGAGCGTCACGCCGCGAAGGATGAACGGCAGGACGGTACCGTTGAGAGCCACGCCCCCCGCGTTGCCACAGGCGGCCACGCAGCCGAAGAGTTTCGTTTGAGCCAGTGCCCGCGTAAGTATGCCGTCGCCGACGGTATCCACAACCCCGGGCCATCGTGAGGATTCGAGCGGTTTGCCGGAGCCTGATAACGCTTCGCGCGGCAATACTTCGGATGCGCCAAACTCCATCAGTTGTCGCGCGGCATCGGCCTTGCCGCTTACGGCCGCTACCTTGTACCCAAGCTTTGCCAGCAGCATAACAGCGATGGAACCCACTCCGCCGGATGCGCCGGTCACCAGCACTTCACCCGATTCCGGCGTTATC
>CAZXBZ010000322.1:0-4684 GCA_964639135.1 uncultured Solibacteraceae bacterium
GACTCCCAGCACCTCTCCCCAACTCAGGGATACCTTGCCCTGATCGATCACCAGGCGCAGACCGTCGGGATGCACGGGAGCTTCCGCGGCCGCATAGATGGGGTACTCCGGCCCCGCCGGACCCTGATGCCGCCGGTTCAGCGCGGTGACCCGCACGTGATATTTGCGGCCATTTTGCAGATTGTTCAGTTGGATACCGGGTGACGTTGTATCCCCCGCGTGCCGCCAGGTGACCGCCGCGTCGTCACTCAACTCCACGCGGTAGCTTTCCGCTCCCGCAACACGTTGCCACAGCACCTGTGATTTTCCCGATGTATTCTCCGTGCGCAGAATCAACGGAGCCGCCGGTACAGGAAGCCCGCGCCGGTATTGCCACTCGTGCCGGCCTTGCGGGAGGGAAACGGAGATCCCGCCGGGAACGGCTGTGACGGGGTGCGGAGCGCCATCAATATAAAAGACGCTGGAAGATCCGCATGCGCCGCACTGTAGCGAGATCTCGCCGTTCTCGCTGGCGAGGTACGTCCCATTCAACGGCACCAGAGACCCTCGAAAAGTGCAGCTCTCGCTCCGCTTTGTGTGGTAACGGGCAAAACGCTTAGAGACGACAGGAGGCTCTCCCGGCGGGGGAGCCTCTTTCACCTCCAGTCACGATGTTAACGGACAGCTCAGTTTACAACTACAACCGCTCGTAAATGCTATTCTGAGCGGTCATGACCGGCACGGTGAGCAGCAAGGGTCCGGGCGTGTTACGGCGGTTCCGGACACGCGCCAGCAGGTATCTCGACAATCACTTTTTTTCCGAGGATCACCTGATTGCTCACTTATCTTTCTGGACAAGGCTTGTCTACCGAAGACGGCGGCCGTTTATCATCGGAATCACCGGCTCCGTGGGAAAATCGACCACCACGGAACTGGTCGCAACCGTTCTGACGCATCCCAAGGCAAAAGCGAGCGCCGGACCTATTCGTAAAACCACGAACAACATGAACCACTACCCGGGATTGCCGCTGACCTTTCTCGGATGGCACCGTCTCTGTAAGGACCTGCACGAACGTATACGGTTGATCCTTATCCTCCCGTTCCGAGCGCTCTGGCTTCTCGGGCCAGGCCGCTTTCCGAAGGTGTGCGTCCTCGAATACGGCACGGATAAAACCGGATATCTTCAGAAACTCGTGGATCTGATACCTCCCGATATCGGTGTCGTCACCGCCGTGGGACCCGCGCACCTGGAGGGCCTCGGCTCCATCGAGGGCGTGGCCCTGGAGAAATCCACGGTTGCCAGGGCGGTTCCCCCAAACGGGCTTGTGATCCTCGGGGAAGGTCACGATTACGTCGATTTTATCGCCGCCAAGTGCCGCGCCCGTGTTGTGCGCTGCTCGGGTAAAGGCACGGAACTGGCCGCTGAGATCGCGCGGGTTATTGGCCGCCGGTTCGGAATCCCAAACCCGGCGATCGAAGAGGCAATCCGCTCCGCGAAGCCCCCCGAGCGCCGCCTGTGCCGCATCGACCTGGAAGGCATCACCGTAATCGACGATACCTATAACGCGAATCCGCTCTCGATGCGATTGGGGCTCGACACGCTGAGTGAAATCGCCGGCCAGGGAGCTCGCCGGCGCGTGGCGGTGCTCGGTACAATGGCCGAGCTTGGAGACTCGGGACCGGAATTGCATGCCGAAATCGGCCGCCTGGCGAGGCAGCGGGCGGATTTCATCGTGGGAGTCGGCACGCTCGCCAAACACTATCAGCCCGATGTATGGTATCCCGATAGCGTGGCTTGCTCACAAGCAATCGAGCAATTTATCCGGGCAAACGACGTGCTGCTTGTAAAGGGCTCGGCATCCGTCCAGATGCGTACAATTGTCGAAGGCTTGCGTTTCTTCCGCGACACAACGCCGCCCTCGGAGCGGGCTGCCGCCTCATGACATGGCGCGCACCACTCCGGCTGCTGTACCGCGCCGGGAGAAAACTGACCGGATCGCTCGGATTACACCAGGGGCCAGAAGGCCGCTCATACCCTCACTGGAGCGGCAAAGCCCTCTCATCGCCCTCCTCCACGGGAGCGCTCGAAGCGGAAATAGGGAGGCTTGCCGCCCTTTCATCCTGCTGGGCTGGAGTCCACGCTGTCCACATCGAAACGGGCCGCGCGGCCGGCTATAACGCCGGCGTCCGATTCCCCATGGCGAGCATCGCCAAGATTCCGCTTGCGGCGGTATTGCTCGCGCAAGCCGGTTCCAGCGCGCCGGACCTGCACTCCCTTGTGGAAGTAAAAGCAGCCAACCTCCGGGCCGGGAGCGGCCTGCTTCAGATGATGTTTACGCAGCCGCGCATCCAGCTCTCCGTGCTCAGCCTGCTGGAGCTGGCCATCACGGGCAGCGACAACAGCGCCTCGGATATTCTGTTAACGCTCGCGGGCGGCACGGAGCGGGTGAACGCCTGGCTGAAGCTATCCGGCATCGAGGATATTTATTTGCACCGGCCGATCGTGGAGATGATTCGCGATTTTGATGTAAGCCCCGAACGCTTCGCGAGCGACCGGCGGGATACCGTCACGGCGGCCGCTTTCACCTCGTTTCTCGCGAAGATACAGCGTGGAGAACTCCTCTCACCGGCGAACACGGAGATCCTGATTCAGGCGATGCGGCGGTGCCAGACGGGGCCGGAGCGCATCCCGGGAATGCTTCCTCTTCGCACGGAGGTTGGGCACAAGACGGGAACAATGGGTTCCGTGGTGAACGACACCGGCTTTATCACGCTGCCGGATCAATCACACGTGGCGCTATCGATTTTTACCATCCAAACCAGCACCGCGGAAAACGGCCAGGACCGCGTCATCGCGGAAATTGCCCGCGCGGTCTTCGATTACTTTCTCTTCACCGCGTAGGGCGAGACGGCCGCGTCAGCGTTTGGAAGTTTCAAACGGGAGATGCTGCTGGATTTGCACCAGTTGTGTCGGATACTCGCCCGTATAACAGGCGTAGCAATACTGCTCGTTGGTGTCACCCACCGAGGCGCGCAGTCTCTCGAGCGAGAGAAAAGCCAGGCTGTCGGCTTCCACGTAACGCCGGATCTCCTCGATGGAGTTGTTCGCGGCGATCAGTTCGCTTCTGTCGGGTGTATCCACCCCGTAGAAGCAGGGGAATTTCGTGGGAGGGCAGGAAACGCGCATGTGTACTTCGCGCGCTCCCGCCTGGCGCACCATGCGGACGATCTTGCGCGATGTCGTGCCTCGAACAATGGAATCGTCGATCAGCACCACGCGCTTGCCTTCAAGCAGGTTGCGGACCGGGTTCAGCTTCAGCTTCACGCCGAAATCCCGGATGGCCTGCGAGGGTTCGATGAATGTGCGACCCACGTAATGGTTGCGAATCAGCGCCTGCCGGTAGGGAATTCCCGATTCCGCCGCGTAGCCGATGGCCGCGGTGACGCCCGAATCCGGCACCGGCACCACGAGATCCGCGTCCACCGGATATTCCTGGGCCAGTTGACGCCCCATCTCCTCGCGGCTTTGCTGCACGGGGCGGCCGAACACCAGCGAATCCGGCCGTGAGAAATAAACATGCTCGAACACGCACTGCGAGCGCTTACGCGGCGGGGCGAACTGCATCCGATGCAGCCCTTCGCCGCTGACGATCACCATCTCCCCAGGGTCGATATCCCGAATGTAGGTGGCTCCAATCAAATCGAAGGCGCAGGTTTCACTGGCGAAGACATAGCCGAACTTGCGGCCGGTCAATTCCACCGTGCCCATCGCGAGGGGCCGAAACCCGTATGGGTCCCGGGCCACAATCACCTTGTTATCGGAAACACAGACCATCGAATAAGCGCCCTCGGCCTGCAGCAGCGCCTCCCGCAAAGCCGCCTCCACCTCGCGTTCCCGCGAGCGGGCAATCAGGTGCAGGATCACTTCGGTATCGGAGTTGGCCTGAAAGATGGAGCCGGCCGCTTCAAGATCGTTCCGCAACTCTTTCGCGTTGGTGATGTTTCCGTTATGCGCGATGGCGATTTTGCCCTTGTTGCAGGCCACCAAAAAAGGCTGCGCGTTCAGGTAGCTCTTATCGCCGCTTGTCGAATAGCGCGTATGTCCGATCGCCATCGACCCGCGAAGCTGTCCGATCCGCTCCGGGGTGAAAACGTCGGCCACGTGGCCCATGTTCTTGTAGCAAACGACATCCCGGCCGTCGCCGCAGGCGATGCCCGCGCTTTCCTGCCCGCGGTGCTGCAACGCGTAGAGGCCGAGGTAAGTAAGATTCGCGGCCTCCGGATGTCCGTAAACCGCGAAGACGCCACACTCGTCATGGAATTTGTCAAACATGGGGCACCTGTCCGAGAGCTTGCGGGAGCGCCTGCTCCCACGGTTTCGCGAGTTCTTGACACGAAGCCCGGACGAGTTCTTCGCCCCGGTTCGAAATTGTCAGTGTATCCCGGACCGTGCGCCCGATTCGCAGCAGTGGAACATCGTTCGCGGCGGCAATCGCTTCCACCGCGCTCAGATCTTCCGCCGCCACGATCACGCGGGATGGTCCTTCGTGGAATAGCAACAGCTCGGGCCTCAAGCCGCTATCGAGTTCAATCTCGGCGCCAATGTTCGAAGAAATGGAGCATTCCGCGAGCGTGAAGGCCAAGCCGCCATCGCTCACGTCGTGCGCGCTAGCCACTAATTTTGATGCGACGGCTTCCCGCACGG